>JANQSR010000029.1 GCA_028279205.1 Simkania sp. | reverse complement strand
GTATTCGAGAGCGCTATCGAAGTGCCACTTTCCAATCATAAATTTCCTTACGCGATTCACGGGAAGTACAGTAATGCCATGAGTTTTTGAGGACGTACTCATATAGCTTGGTATTTTTTTAAAAAAACATTTCCCCTTTTCAAAAACTTCGTGTAGGTTCTGGGGAACCAAATTCTATTAAAAAGAGGTAAATTATGTTAAACTCCATTCTTGTTTTTTTCACAATATTCTGTTTTAACACTTTGGGACTAGAGGAGACAACCAAAGATTTAAAAGAAGAGGGGAAAAATCAAATTTTCTCGAGCCAATTCAACCACGGCTCGACTTGCAAATTCAGACTTCCGAAGCCGACTAAAGGGGGTCACAGAAAAAACAAAAGAAAAAGTACTAAAGATAAGCACGATAAGGGAGATTCGAGAAGAAAAAAAGAGCAGGATCGAAAAACTGATAGAGAGAAGAAAAAATAAGCAAAATGATGAGAGGCATCTAAATGGGAGTTGTTTTAGCTGTAAAAAAGTGTGGGGTCATTTGCATGGCCTCCGACTCTATGACGATTTGTGCAGGGAGCAGAAAGCAAACTGCAGATCACATAGTCAATCACACAAAAGTTGTTCAATTCGGCTCTTGTTACATTGGGACGGCAGATCATCCCGCTTTCCCTCTCATTTTGGAAAGCTTTTTTTCAGACAGAGACCCCCTGAAACTTCTCGAAACTCGGGGGCAAATTTTTTCAACACTTCTTGACCTGCACAAAGCTCTAAAAGACTCCTTTTTTCTCTGTCCTGTTGAAGATGAGAGCGATCCTTTTGAATCTTCCCGATTTAAAGCTATTTTCATCAATCCCAATGGAATTTTTACATCTTACGAACTTCGATCAGTTCAACAGTTCTCACGATTCAACGCGATAGGCTCTGGTGCTGAATATGCCCTCGGTGCAATGCAATCAACCTACGATCGACTAGAAACGGCCAAAGAGATCGCAGAAACCGCCTTAAAAGCAGCAGTTGAGTTTGATGATAGTTCAGGATTGCCTGCTCTTTTTTATGAAGTAAAAAGCCCATAGAAAAGCTGCCCTACGGGCAACTTAAGCCGTCGAAGATCCTACTAACGAACTATCTCAGCTGGCTAAAGCTCAGCAGTAGGCTCCCTCTCAAGTAGAATTATTCTTTGATTATATTTCCTCTTCTAGGTTAGAATGGTCTATTCTTAACCGTGGTAGAGGTTTTAGGTATGAATCCCAACATCAACTCCCCTCTTCTTTGTACATTTTTCTTAATCCTCTCGTGTTAATCTAACAGGTAAATGATGAGATACAAAATTTTACTGCCTCTCTTGTCCGCTCTTCTCTTCACCCTTCCCCTTCAAGGGGAAGATCACCCCTTCCACCCTGTTGACAAGGTCAAAGCGTGGATAAAAGAGGGAAAAGAGCAAAAAGGCTCTTTCCCAAACCTCATGTCTACACTCTCAACAGTAGGGTCAGATCTGCGCCCCCATACCTCTCCGATCAAGATTGCAAAAATCAACAAAAAGGAGGGGTTTCTCTTTTTCACGAGAAAGGGCACACCAATGGTGGACAACCTCGATCTCAACCCTCTTGTAAACCTGCATATCTGTTTGCCTAAAATAGGCAAACACATATTCATCGGTGGAAGAGTAGAGAGTCTATCGCAAGAGATCCTCCAAAATAAATGGAAAGTGCTATCACGCTCGATGAAGCTAACCTTTCTAAGCGACCAAGACTCAAACATCAAACAAAAAAGAACCAAGAAGAGGAATGGTCAACAAGTGGATAAGTCTACAGAGGAGATTCCCATGCCCAATACATTTGTCGGTTACTCCCTTTTGCCAGATCAGATCCTTTTTCACTCAACCAGAGGGCACAGGGGGGGCAAAAAAGAGTTGATCCAGCTCGGAGAGAACTCTTGGACAATCTTTGAGATAGACTGAGACCCTCTATCCCCCAAACAGAGAACCCTTTTTTAACTCGCCGTTTTTCATCTCTTTATCTTATTTTAATTAGAAAACTAAATAGTTGTAAAAAAATATTTTATCAATAAAATTAAAATTATAGGATAATAAATTGGTATTTAGTTATTTTAAACAAAAAAGTATTATTCACCGTTGGTCGTTGGATTCCAACCCTTGACCTAGCACGCCGTTTCTGCGAGAAAGGGTATACCGTCTATACCGCAGATTCAACCCGTCTTCACGTCTCCCGCTTTTCCAACTCCGTTAAAAAAAACTTCTTTATCCCGAGTCCCAGATTTGAATCAGAAAAGTTCATCGCCTCTCTCGTCAATATTGTTAAGGCGGAAAAGATTGATATGATCGTTCCGATGTTCGAAGAGGTTTTCTATTTCTCAAAAGCTCTTGACCGTTTTCCAACAAGCTGTAAAGTGTTCTGTTCCCCTTTTAAAATTTTAGACACTCTTCATAATAAGTGGCTTTTTAATAACAAGATAAGAGAAATGGGTAAAACTGCGCCTAATTCCTTTTTAATCAAAACAGAAAGAGAGTTGGAAACGCTCTCACTTGCATTTCCCTATATCTTAAAGCCTTGCTATTCACGCGCTTCCCAAAAAGTGATTAAAATCGAAAAAGCAACTCAATTGAGCAAAATTAAAATCGATCCTCACAATCCTTGGGTGGCTCAGGAGTGGCTCAAAGGGGAAAAAATCTGTACATATAGTATAGGAGTCGGAGGAAAACTCCGCGCCCATGCTGCCTACCCTCTACAGTTTTCTATAGGAGGCAGTTCTTGCTTGAACTTCGAAGCCATTGAACATGAAAGGATCGAGAAATGGGTCAAAGAGTTTATCTCAAGAGAAAATTTCACAGGACAATTAGGATTCGACTTTATCGAACTTAAAGACAAAACTCTCTATCCCATCGAGTGCAATCCTCGATCTACAAGTGGTCTTCACCTTTTTCGTGAAGAGGATAATCTACCACTCGCTTTTTCCCAAAAAGCCACAAAGACCATCAGACCAAAAATTGGTTTTTCAAAACAGATTGCGATCGGCATGCTGCTTTATGGGTGGAAAAACCATGAAACCAAAAAGAGTCGCTCGCAATTCATCAAGAAACTTCTGAGTATCCGGGATGTGATCTTTTCTAGCCATGATCTATTCCCCTTCTTTTTTCAACCCCTCCTCTTTGCCTCTTACATCTTCCGATGTCTCAAATTAAGGATGCGTATCCCCTCAATTTTCACCTTTGATATCAACTGGAATGGTGAGACTCAAGAGGTGGAAGAGAAAATTGATCTGGACTAAAAAGGGTAATTTCATTCTTAATTGTTAGTCGGCTGATCATCTTACCTCAAAGAGGTTACCCCTAATGAAAATAAAATTTTATCTAATAGCTGGGATTATTGGGAATCTCTTTGAGCATTATGATAAATATCTTTTCTGCTTCTTGGCCCCCTTCATAGCCTCCCTTTTCTTTGAATCTAGTTCCCAGATAGTCGCTCTGATTTCAACATATGGAATTATACCGTTAGGTCTTTTGTCTAGACCGCTAGGTGCCCTCTTCTTTGGAAGGATTGGGGATCGACATGGGAGAAAGAAAGCGCTGACGCTGACTCTGCTTGGAATGGCTCTTATCACTTTTTGTATGGGATTCCTTCCGACATTCTGCCAAGCAGGGGTTATCGCCCCTGTCTTGCTCGCTTTAACCCGCCTCATACAAAACTTCTTTGCATCGGGAGAAGTGACGGGGGGAGCCCTACTGATTTTAGAACATTGTGATCCCAAAAAACGGACTCTATTTAGTAGTCTGTACGACTCCTCTTCTATTGCTGGTGTTTTGATCGCTTCCCTCTCTGTGACCTTTCTCGCTCAATTTAATATCGTAGAGACCCATTGGAGGATTCTTTATTTTGCTGGTGCTTCAACCGCTCTAATTGGTCTGGGGGTCCGCCTCTTTATCAAAGAAGAGAGACCCACGCAAGTAAAACAGCACACGCCGACTCACCAAATGCTCTGGAATAAAAAATTCCTCTTTTTGACTTTATGTTTGGCAACGGGATTCTCACACGCAACTTATGAGAGTGTCACCACTTTGATGAACGGTTATTTGCCTTTTGTCTCTAATTTGTCACAGAAAGAGGCGGTTTGGGCAGGGAGCGGGATTCTCATCTTAGACCTTTGTCTACTCCCCATCTTCGGATACCTCGCAACGCGCATCCCTTATCGAAAGTTCATGCGCTCTTTCCTTCTCGCCATCGCTTGTCTATCGATCCCCCTTTTCTGCGCTTTAAGCCAAGCAACCTTCTTAACAGCAACTCTCATCAGGGTGGCTCTTGTTCTCTTCGGAGTCGGTTTTGCAGCTCCCTTCTACGCTTGGGCGGTTGAATCAACACCGCGCACTCATCGCTACACCCTGATCTCTTTGAGCATCGCTTTCGGAGGGCAACTCTTCGGAGCTGGTGGAGCCTGCTTCCTTAGCCTCTTTCTCTATCATTGGACAGGATGGGTTGGAGCCCCTGGCATTTACCTGGCCGCTCTTGGATTTTTGACCTATTTTGCCATGCGAAAGCTAGAAGCATCTCAAAAGCAAGAAAGGCTTCTTTCAGCAATCCAAGCTTGATGATCTGCCTTAGAAAAATAGCAAGGGCAACCCGCAGGAAAGAGTCCCTGTTTTTCTGAGCTACAATGCCAATCAAATAAGCAGCTATTAAGCTCTTCTAGATTTTTTTTACCACTCTCCCGACAAGGTCGTAGCCAGCCACATCTGTGATCTTTACCAGATAGCGACATCCAAACTCCTTCACACCCCTTGCATCATTGATAATCACGCACCCGTCGATATCAGGGCACTGTCCCCGGTGACGTCCTACCAAAAGGTGTTTAGACTCTTTGTGGTAGCTCTCAATGACAACTGTGAGTCTCTTGCCCAACTGTTTTTTCAACCGTTTTTCTAAGACTCTCTGTTGCACCTTTGCCAAATGATCCCGCCGCTCCGATTTGACCTCCTCTGAAATTTGAGAGGGCAAGCTAGCCGCAATAGAGCCGGGCTCTCTTGAGTACTTAAAGATCCCTACTTGATCAAACGGATGTCCTTTTAGAAAGTCGACGAGCTCTTGAAATTGCTCTTCCGTCTCACCAGGAAACCCAACAATCAGACTCGTGCGGAGGGATATATGGGGAATCTCCCGTCTCAATAGCTGCACCGTTTCAATGATCTGACGACGAGAGGTTGCTCGATGCATCCTTTTTAACAGGGTTTGATTGATATGTTGAATGGGCATATCCAAGTAGGGGCAAATGCGGGGATCGCTTTTCATCAGCTTGATGAGTGGAAGGGTGATCTCATCTGGATAAAGGTAGAGCAAACGGATCCAAAAATCCCCTTTCTCTTTTAAAAGCTCTTGCAAAAGGAGGCTTAGGCCATCGAGCTTTCTGTATCCGATCTCTTTTCCCCAATCTCCCAAATCTTGAGCAATCAGAATCACCTCTTTGACACCTTGGCAGCAAAGAGCTCGAAACTCTTTGACAACCTGCTCAATCGGTTTGCTCTTAAGTGGCCCCTTTATCTTGGGGATGATGCAATAAGAACACCTTTTACGACACCCTTCCGCAATCTTCAGGTAAGCGTAGTGGCTCGGCGTTGAAAGGGTTCGAGGAACCTCTCCCGACTCTAAATAGCTACGTGCCTCTGTCACACAAGATCCTTGCTCTGGATCCTTGATCGCTTTTAGAATGGAGAGCGCATCACCAGAACCTAAAAAATAGTCAACCTGAGAATAATGCTCTTTGATCTTCAGTTGATGGTTTTGAACCATACAGCCAGTGACAATGACACGTGCTCTTTGCTTTCGCCCTTCGATTGCCTCTCCGATTGCTTCGAGTGACTCTTGGCGTGAAGCCTTTAGAAACCCGCACGTATTGATCACAATGTGATCTGCTCTTCCAAGATCTTGCGTCACCTGATACCCCGCTTTTAAGAGCACTCCGAGCATCACCTCCGCATCGACTAGATTACGAGGACATCCCAGGCTGATAAAGTGGACTCGGCTTGCGCGATGCCGAAAACGGGAAACTTGCATAAAAATGGGTGAGGATTATCTGAAATTTAACCATTAATTATAAACAGGTTCACCCCTCTTGGGCAACAAAAATCCGTCCCAAGAATCCCGATTAAGCAACAGTTTGTCTGTAAAATTTGAGGTACGCGTTCAAGGGGGGGAGTTAGGAGCTGTCTAGGATTGATGGAGCCAGGCCTCCCTTTAGATGGGCTTCGAATGTTCGAGTCAGAAAGTTGAACAA
>JANQSR010000022.1 GCA_028279205.1 Simkania sp. | reverse complement strand
CTGAAAACCCCTAATGGTAAAGGTAGTAAAATGGCTAATACTATTAACAATAAAATATTCTGGAAAGAACTCTCCTTTGCAGAGTGGTTTGAAAAGAATCCTGATCCAGTTGTTGAGATCCCAAAAATAGAAAGCTTTGAATTTGAAGCAGCCCACCCTGGATCAAGGATTTATACGATCAAACCAAACGATAGCTTGACGAAAAAGTGCGCAAAAATTGCGCTGCGTCTCCTCTTTTGTGTAACAATCATCCCCCTCATCTGCGTGAAAGCGGTCGACTTTTTTAAAGGAGAAAAACCAAAACCGATACCAGAATCCGATTTAAATGAGAGGCTTAAAGAGCTAAAACGGAGGATTAAAATAGACCAAGGGCGCATGCTTATTCTCACACCAACTATCAGAAAAAATAAATTTGGGGGTACAACCTATCTCTTTCACGAAGAGCCACACCTTCTTAGCTCAGAAGAAGAGCTTGATGCCTTCTGTAAAATGATCTTGGATCTGTTTAAGGATGATCAGAACGCCCTTCGCTTTTTAGATGCCACCAATCAAGTAGTTTTGGGATTCCGCCTCTTAATGCAGTTAAACAACAACCCCACCCTTAGAAGACATCTTATCCCTAAAACATCTGATGCAATGGGTGATTTGCTCTTTACAGACCCCTCTGCTCTCCGCGGAGAGCGCAGAGAAAGGGATCGAATCTATGTCGATTTCTACAAACAAAAAGTGGTTGCTAAATTTGAGCTAAAAGCACAATTTTTTCCCTATCCCTATTCTGGAGAGAGTCAGAGTAGCCTCGCATCAGGGGTTGCAAAAGTTTCACTTGACTTCAAAAAAAAGAGGGTTCGGATCCATTGGGAAGCCTTTTAAGTCAAACGGGGTTCCACTGACCGTCGACTGATCTTTGATAACACCTCTGATCTTCAGGAGAAACGACGGCTAATTTGCCCCATTGATTCGAAAAAATGTTGTTTAATATCTGATGCCTTTTGAGGATCTCTTCTATTCGCTGCACAGGGGCTTGGATCACAACCAAAAGGCGCATAGGCGCGTGAAAACTCTGATTATCTTTTGCTTTTACAGATTGAACAGGAAGACCAAACATCAAATCGCTCCCATTTCCCTGCATCACGCCCATTTTCCCTACAATATTTTGAGTGATCTTACTTCCCGAACCAAACAGGGTAGGAAGGAATGAGGAGAAGAAATAGTGGGTGTTAATCGACTGAGCAACCAAAACTGGAGCAAGTAGGATCGATTCTAGCTCTTTCCCCAAAAAGTCTTGTTGATGATCATAAGAGTGAAGAAAAGAGCGATCATCCAAGTTGACCCCCTTTGTCAGCTCTCTCTTGCCGATAACAAACGCGGCATTTCCCGCCAAACCCCACTCAGGACGGGTCTCAGACCAATCGACGCTTCTTTTAAACGCGCACCTGCTCAGTTCAGTCTGACCTAAGCTCCGATCAATTCTATTGGCTCTTTCTCTTCGACTACGCGAACAGGCGATTTTAACCTTTTGCTCAAGCTCGGTGAAGGGTTTTCCTCTCATGAGCTTCTGCCCATAAAAAGAGATGCTATCTGTTGTTGTGTTGTGCTCAGCAGCAACAAAAAGGGTTGTGGAAGGAATCTGAATCCCCTTTCTGGCAAGCCCCTTCCTTACCTCCACACAGTTCAAAATTTCGGCCAATAAAGAGGCATTCGATCCCCCTCTTCTTCCCCCACATGCACCACATTCCAAAGCGGATGCGTAAGGGTTATTCTCTGTCATGCTCGCATGACCACACACAACCACATAAGGGCTAAAATTTTTCGTAAGACCTATCAATTTTAACAAAGAGTTCGCGTATAGAACTTGCTCTTTTAAAGGGATCGTATGCGTGATTTGAGAAGCTCTCTTTCTTAAATCTCCAAACCTTCCCATTTTTTCACACACTCTTTTGATTTTTTTAACCCTTTGAGGTGCTAACAGGTAAGCTCCTGCCCATAGACCGACTAGTCCACCCAACATTTCAGCTAGGATAAAAGGGGTGACAAAGTTGTATTTCAAGCCGTGATAAAATCTTTTAAACCTGCTTAAAAAGTGGGCTTTTGGGGAGTTGGCCGAGCTCGCCCGATTTTGAACTTCATGTTGCGGTTTGATAAGCACTGGGCAGGAGGGGGTGCTTATGCCACCTATTAGATCTGATTTTATGCTAATAGGCAGGTTAAAAAAGCCTGGAGCCCCATAGGTTTCATAAGGGCCCACTTGCTCAATCTCTTTTCGGATAGACTCTGAACGAATGTCGATACAGAAGATAAATTGAGCCTCTTTTTTGAGCTCAGAATCTTTTGCAGATAGAAGGGGCTGTCTACTTATTTTGCCAAGCAGCTCTTCATGGTAGGTCTTTTCCGCTAATTTAATCTCTTCGAACTTTTTTTGATCAAACTCCGCCGAAAGCTCTGTCCAATTGGTGTGCAAAGACCAATTTTTTGCTAATGCCAGGGACCAAGTGATGCAAAGACGCACGGCAAGAAATTCGATCAGCCAGGCTCGATGGTCGCTTTGATCGCTATACTGACTCTCCATCCATTTAAAATAGCCCGCCCAACCTGGCAGCTGAGCGAGTGAAAATCTCAAAAAGTCAACCGCCTTGTGGTCAGAAATTCCCAGTTTTTTGATGACAATTTTAATCGCTTCAAAGGGGGAAAGGGGAAGAGTGGAGAGCCACCTTTTGGCACTTTTAGAGCGGCAATGGATCTTTTTATCATAAAGGGCAAGCGTGACCCAAGTTTGATAAAACCCTTTTTTTCTATAAGGAAGGGAAAGGGGGGCTTGCCCTTTGTCTAAAAAAGCCTGACACCATTTGATCAGTTCTCGATTGACAGACTGCGTCAAGGAATCATCCCCTTTTTGGCTAGAAAATTGCTCTAAGGCATATTTGATTGCATCCTCAAACCTTAAATCTTGCAGATCTTCGAGTGGATTAGAGGCGATGTAACGTTCCAAAGGCCATACGAGAGGGATAATTTTGGATGCCTGACTCGCCCACTCGGATACCATTTGCTCTATTTCTTTCTGTTTCATCATGTGACTAATATTTATAATCGGTTCTTTTTGTGGTAATTGTCCCAGGGGATGGCTGACTTGCGTTGAGCATCGAGATGTAGAGCTTGTCCCAGATCTTTTTGCGTTTCAACCGTTCTACGAGTCCAAACTGCATGGCGATCCAAGGGGCTAAAAATAGAAAGAGGGCGATAGAAAAGAGAAAAGGTCTGCTTGAGCTGACAATTGAAATATCTGGAAGGAGCAGCTTTTCAATCATTCCCACACTCTTTGCATAGAAAATACCGAGCAAAATACTCAAAGTTGCTGACTTGAAAAAGGAAGAGATAGGAGCTTTTTGCTCAATGATCCCAATTGCAAGTTGCGCCGCTGCAACCCCAATCATCGTTGCCATAAATAGGAGAGCCACCATTGGAGCTAAGTGGTGGCGAAGTAATAGAAACCCCCCCGCTCCTAAAAAACCACAAAGAAGTGCCAAAGGGAGAACAATACCTAAGGG
>JANQSR010000066.1 GCA_028279205.1 Simkania sp. | reverse complement strand
TTGCTAATTCCCGCCATCGTCAAGATATTTTTCAGATCATGGGCATCGTTGTTGAAGAGGGTAAGCGTGCAAGTATTTGGCTAGGCTATCGGAATCGGATGCCCTGGATTTTTTGTAATATGATTGGGGGGCTTGCTTGCGCTCTAATTTCTCGCTTTTATGAAGCTGTTTTGGCCAAATTTCTCGTTTTGGCTATGTTTATTCCTCTCCTCCTAACACTTTCCGAGTCGATTTCAATGCAGTCAATGACGCAGAGTATGCAGCTACTTAGAAGATCGAAACGCCCTTTTCTCTATGCCTTTCATGTCTTGCTGCGCGAGTGGCAAGTGGTCTCTATGTTAGCCACCTCTTCAGGAATCATCGTAGGCTCTCTCTCCTTTTTTTGGGGAGATGGCATTTTACCCTCTATAAATATAGCATTTGGGATTATATTTTCCGTTTTCATCACGGCAAGTGTTGGCGCGATCATACCGCTCATTCTTCATGCCCGCAAGTGGGATCCACGTGTTGCGGCAGGCCCAGTTGTTTTGATGTTCGCCGATGTTCTTACAACCCTGATCTATTTCGGACTCGCTGCGTGGTTGCTGCTCTAGTCCCGTTTAGGTTGCGAACTGCTTGTCGAGCCCTGAAGTAAGGAGATGAAAATTAAGCTTTGCTTTGATAGACTGATCCCAAACAAGAGTTTCTCTTTTTTTAGATAAACAGGCAAGAGAAGATTTAAATAGGGGCGCAAAGAGGTAAAAATTGTCTAGGAAAGGGAAACGGGAGCAGTGGAAGTCTCGCTTTGGATTTATTTGGGCGGCCATAGGATCGGCTGTTGGTTTGGGAAGTATCTGGCGTTTTCCCTATGTTGTCGGTGAGCACGGAGGGGCTGGCTTTGTCCTGATCTATCTGATCTGTCTCATACTTGTTGGGTTTCCCGTTTTGATGTGTGAGATGATCATTGGTCGCAAAGTTCAACTCAACCCAGCTAGTGCTTTCAAAAAGCTGGGAAAGGGAGCCTTATGGGGTGGCATCGGAAAGCTCACCATTGTGACTGGATTTCTTGTAAGTTCTTTTTATGCAGTCGTCTCTAGTTGGACGTTTGGTTACCTGCTCCAATCCTTTTTGGGGCAGCTAACCTCTTTAGCTACCTTTGAGCAGGCGCACAGTCACTTTATCTCGTTAAGAGCCTCTCCCTATTCCTCTCTCTTTCTCCTTCTTTTCTTTGTTTTTTTAGCTGTGCTTGTGCTCTATACTGGGGTAAGCAAGGGGATTGAAGTGGGAAATAAGATCATGATGCCTCTCCTCTTCATCGTGCTTTTGATTCTCGCTTTCAAGGGATTAAGAATGCCAGGGGGAAGTAAAGGTCTCTCTTTTATTTTTCTCCCAGACTGGAGTCGGGTTACACCGAATACGATTTTAGTCGCACTAGGACAGGCCTTTTTTTCTCTTAGCTTGGGTCAGGGAACGATGACAACCTATGGAAGCTATATCAAGAGGAGAGAGAATTTGCCGAGCACATGTCTCCCCATTGCTCTTTTTGGGGTTTGTGTCTCCCTTTTAGCAGGTGTTGCTATCTTCGCAATTGTGTTCTCTTTTGGGATGCCCCCAACAGCGGGTGAAAGCTTGATGTTTGAGACCTTGCCTATCATTTTCTCCAGGATAACAGGGGGCTATCTCTTCTGTTTGCTCTTCTTCTTGCTCATTTTCTTGGCCGCACTCAGTTCACAGATTTCGGCTATGGAGCCTTTGATTGCCTATCTTGTCGATATCAGAAAATGGAACCGTTCCAAAGCTGCTTTTTTAACAGGATTGGGCGTTTTTCTAGTCGGCATTCCCTGCGCTCTCTCCTTTGGTCTTCTCTCCCATGTCACATTTTTTGGGAAAACTATTTTTGATGCTTTGCTCTCTTTGTGCATCAACGTTTTGATCCCTTGCGGAGGGCTTGCAGCTCTGATTTTGGTTGGATGGAAGTGGGGTATGAAAAAGGGAATCGCACATCTCAGAGAGGGAGCAGAACCCCTTTTCGAAAAACATCCGATGATAGAAAACTATTTTCGAGTGAGTATCAGATATATCGCCCCATTGCTGATCTTCTTGATCATCCTCGATACAGTTGGTGTTTTTAACTAAAAGGTTCGATATGCATTCTATAATTCATATACTCAAGATCTAAATATGGTTGTATGCTTCATCTCCGCATAGAGATTGTACCTTTCTGAGAAAACACCCCAGATGTATTGATGTCCAGTTTTAAGCCTACTTTTAAGCTCTTGTTCTTCAACTTCTAATCGAACATGGACACCCTCTTTTTTCATGAGACTTGGAAAGAATAGAGTAAGGGGCGAACTTTCTGAAAGGTCAATGGCGCAGAGTTTCAAGTCATGCAAATAGTTTGGTGCATCTAAGATGAAGTAACTTTTCTCTTTCTCTCGGTGCATTCCACCGATAAAAGAGGGTGCGCGCCTTGAAAGAGTCCGTCTGGGCGTAAGACCTTTGCCTGAATCGATCACGCGAATTTTGAACTTAAACGCTTTTTCACATGAAAAGCGATCGTACAAACGTGGATTTCAGGTTGAACTCATTTTTCTTTCATTACCTTTGCTGAACGAATTTATTATCACGGGAAGAATTAATTCGAA
>JANQSR010000001.1 GCA_028279205.1 Simkania sp. | reverse complement strand
ATGAAAATCAACTACCGCAAGGTATTCAGCTTCTTGGACCACAACTTTCCGACAGACGTCTGTTGAATTTTGCCTCTCAGTTTGAAAAAGCGCGGAGCTTCTTTAGCTTTTTGCCCCCCCTTTTTGATCGGAAGGGAAATAAATGGGGCATTCTCTTCATCCAGGTTGGGAGGTGATAATTGGTCTCGAAATTCACCTCCGACTCAATACCCGTTCAAAGCTTTTTGCTCGGTCTCCCAACCGTTTTGGCGATGAGCCAAATACAAATATTGATGTGATCGATACGGGGCAGCCTGGAGCTTTGCCTGTTTTGAACAAAAAGGCTGTGAAAAAAGCGGTTCTTTTTGGATGTGCTATCCAAGCAAAAATTGCTCCACATAGCAAATTTGACCGCAAGTCCTATTTCTATCCAGATAGTCCTCGCAACTTTCAGATCACGCAGTTTTATGATCCGATCATAACTGAAGGAACTGTCCTTGCAGAGGTCGAAGGCAATTTCAAAAAGTTTGGAGTCGCTTATGCTCACTTAGAAGATGATGCTGGGATGCTCAAACATTTTTCAGGGTTTGCTGGGGTCGATTTTAATAGGGCTGGTGCTCCCCTTCTAGAAATTGTCTCCAAGCCTTGCATCTCCTCTTCCCAAGAGGCAGTCGCCTACGCCATGGCAATCAGAGGTATCGCACACTATTTGGATATCTCTGATTGTAATATGGAGGAAGGCTCATTCAGGATGGACACCAACGTGTCGGTAAGACCTGTGGGAGAGACAAAGCTGCGCAATAAAGTTGAAGTGAAAAACATGAACTCTTTCACAAATATGGCAATGGCGATTGAAGCAGAGGTTCGCCGTCAGATCGAGGCCTATGAGGCTCACCCAGATGAAGATCCATCCCTGGTTGTAAAAAGTGAGACGGTTCGCTTTGATTTAGCTACGAAAAAGACCGTCACCATGCGGTTTAAAGAGAGTGCAAGCGATTACCGTTACTTTCCTGAGCCCGACTTGCCACCTGTCGTTTTATCGAAGAATTTTATAGAAAAGATCAGGCAAAAAATGCCCGAGCTTCCCTATGAGCGATTGGATCGCTATGTCACCAAACTTGGTCTAACTAGGTACAACGCTTCTATCTTGGTAGACGAAAAGGCACTTGCTGATTATTTTGAAGAGGGGCTAAAATTTTGTGAAAACCCCACCTCTTTGTGCAATTGGATCACTGTAGAGTTTGTTGGACGCTTGAAAGAGAGTGGCACTCCCATTTATCGCTCAAAAATTTCATCAAAACAGATCGCATCCCTTGTAAACTTCATTGACAAAAAAAAGATCACAGGTCGCATTGCCAAAGAGGTGGCCGATATCATGGTTCAAGATGAAGGGAAAGATCCAGAGTTGATCATTAAAGAGAATCCCAATTTTCAGGCTATTCACGAAACCTCTACCATTGAACCGATTGTTGAGCAGGTGATCACCGAGAACAGCCAATCTTTAGAGGATCTCAAGGCGGGTAAGGAGAAGGCCTTCAACCATCTCGTAGGTCAGGTCATGAAGTTAACGAAGGGTAAAGCCTCTCCCGAGGTTGTCAAAAAGTTACTCTCTGAAAAGATCCGGACGCTAGTCTAATCCTCAACAAAATGACACCCTCTAGAAGATCGGTTTTTAAAGGCTCTTTCGGCGATTAGACAGGCTGATTCACAGCCGTTGCGAAGGTCGATAAGCTCTTTGGTCAGCTGGGCATTTGAATAACGAAAGCCAATTTCCCATTTGAGTTGTTTCAACACCCTTGCTCCCCTCTCCAAACACTTTGAGTTTCGGATCAGACCCACATTGCTCCACATTGTCTGCTTGATGATTGACCAACTTTTTTGAATAAAAGAGGGATCTACCCCCTCCCCTCTTCTCTGTTGCAACTCTTCGACATCTGAAAAACAGGGCTTTTTTTTCGTCCAAAAACGGACAATATCGGCGGAGGCTGTTTTCGCCCAAACAAGTGCTTCTAAGAGCGATGTAGAAGCAAGCCGATTAGCACCGTGAACCCCCGTGCAAGAAACCTCTCCTATTGCTCGCAAATGGTGCATGGTTGTTTTGCCTGTCAAGTCAACGGCGATTCCTCCACACAGGTAGTGGGCTGCAGGGACAATGGGCAAGGGCTCTTTTGAAAGATCAAACCCTTGCTTTTTGCAATGAGCGTAGATGTGCGGAAATCGATCCTTCAAAAAAGGCTCCTCCTTAAAAGAGATATCAAGCCACAGGTGGGGTTTGCCGATCCGGATCATCTCTTTAAAAATTTCACAAGAGAGAAAATCTCTAGTGGCTAAATTAACTTGAGGATGCCCCTTTGAAACGAGTGGTTTAAAGTCTTGTGAGAGTACCCGCCCCCCTTCACCACGCAAAGCTTCGGATAACAGAAAGCGAGATGGATAGAGTGAGGTGGGGTGAAATTGGACATACTCGATATTCACCACCTTAACTCCAGCGCGAGATGCGATGGCAATCCCATCTCCTCGAGCTTCGCTTGTATTTGTGGTGTGCAAGAAGAGCTCACCAACGCCCCCTGTTGCCAAGATGGTCTCTTTTGCGAAATAACGATCAACGCCTCTTCTTTCTTGATCGAAGAGGTAAGCTCCCACACAAGTGGAGTCTCTTTTTGAATGGGACGAAAGGGTGATCAAATCGATGGCGGTATGAGAAAATTTCACACAAATAGCAGGGTGTTTTTTGACTGCATCAAAAAGAGATGTCATGATAGCCTTTCCTGTTTGATCCTGATGGTAGAGGATGCGCGGATGTGAGTGGGCAGCTTCGAGGGTACGCAAGAGTTTCTTGTCTTGATCTTGGTTGAAAGGAACTTTTAGACGATTGATCAAGATCTCTTCTACGTAAGAAGGGCCAAGCTTGACGATTTGATCAACAGCCTTTTCAAAGCAAAGAGTACCCCCTGCTTTTAAAATATCCTTCTTAAAATTCTCTCTCTCTCTCTGCTTCTTTTTTGCTTGATAACTGATTCCTCCCTGAGCAAGGTAAGAGTTCGCTCCAGAAAGGGTTTTAGAAGAAGCAATCAATGTGATTTGCAATCCCGACCTTGCAAGCTCTAAAGCAGCAAGGCTACCAGACAGACCCGCACCAATGATCAAAACATCTGTCTCATGATTCATGTATTAAATGATAATCAAGCAACCGATGAGAATCAAGTTAAACCCCCTACTTTTGAAAGCCTTTCCCTGCCTTGGTCGCAAATCTCTGTTTAAACGTAAACATCTGACTGACTAATAGATATAAAAAATCACCTCTTGAAACACTTTAATCTGATTTTAAATCACACTTTATTAACATTTAAACAGCTGTTTATTATAAGTTTGTGTGATTTTTTTAAATAAAAAATTTTTATAATTGTTATATTAAATAATCAAACGTATAATTATATATGTGGGATTAATATTCTTAAAAGTTATTTAATTGTCCTTAATTTGAGGAGAGAGCAATGTCTAGAATTGAAGAGAGTAAAATTCATGATATCTCCTATGCTTTCCGTGAGGTTGATTTAGAACAACTTGCAAAAGAACTAGACAAGGTAGTTGTTTCAGATCAAGATCTTACGACCCTTTCTTCCCGTCTTAACACTTTGCGTTCTGTAACCCATTCCTCTGAGTCAAAAGATCGACTTACCCATTGCTATGGACGCATTGATACGCTCAAAACGAATAATTCCGTCGATCAGATTGTTGAAAGAACATTTTCTCTTCTAGAAAAGAGAGGGAAGCTTTCAAGAAAAAAATTTCAATCTAAAATAAAATTAATTTGGAGTGATGTTGGGCGTCTTTGGTACGATCATGCACTCTCAACCCTTAATCGTCGGTTCATAAAAATTGTGGTTCACTATTTGGAGTCTCTTAAAGAGGTCACTTGCTCAAAAAAATTAGATTCTAAAAAGAACGACTCTGTCAAATCCCATCAGAAAGCAGAACAGAGTCACTTTTCTGCACCGTCTGAAGCGGAGAGCGCAGACCTTGCCTTTGAACTTTATGAAATGGCTAGAGATTTTTACTGGGGTCAAACCAATGAAGGGATCAAGAAGCTTCGTCAACTTACCCCCCTGCAACAAGAGGGTCTTAGAAAGCTTTGCTCTTCAATGGGGGTGCACTACCCCGATTCTTATCAAAAGGAAGAATCCTTTTCACCACATAAGATGATTGAGTTTGTTCAAGCAATCGTCTACTATGCAAATGGGATAGCTCAAGAGGAAAACATGCATTTTTACCCCTCTGAAAATGAGATTCATATGATGTTCCAAGAGGTTGAGAGGTTCTATGATAAATAGCTTAAGTCTCATAATGGCTCATTTTTCTTGAAAAATGAGCCTAACTTTTTGCCTATCTACCCAAGAGCACCCAAGTTTTATCTGAGGTTTGACTGCACCGTGAAAATCGGATCCGCCACTAATGAGAAGATTCTTTTTGTGAGCAATCTCTAACCACTCTCGCTCCTCTTGAAGGGGAAAATTTGAATAATAACACTCAATTCCATCAAAATTCATGCTTAAGAGGGACTCAACGACCCCCTTTTTTTTAATCAAATGGGGATGAGCAATGAAAGCCTTTCCCCCTGCCTGATGGATCAAGTCGACAATCTCTTCGACGCTAAACACATTTCTTTGCACAAAGCAACACCTCCCATCCCCGATGTAGCGATCAAAAGCCTCACTCATCGTTTTCACATACCCCTTTTCAACCATCACCTGGGCTATATGCACACGCCCACCAATCTTGCCTGTTTTTTTTTCTTCTAGCTCTTTTTGAGTCAAAACCAAAGAGAGCGCGCTCAACTTTTTGATCATCTCTTCATTTCTTTGCTCTCTACTCTCTTTGCACTTTAACAAAAAGGGTAAAAGAGCCTCTTTGTGATTCATTCCATAACCGAGAATATGAACACTAATCTTGGCTAGATGGGCCGAAAGTTCAACGCCTGGAAAAAGATCGATGTGGAGTTTTTTCGCTAGAGCCAGGGTCTCATCCGTATATGCGTCAAGGGTGTCGTGATCTGTGATAGAAAGGGCAGAAAGGCCGCTCTCTTTTGCCAAATACAAAATTTCTGTTGGGCTGAGCGTTCCATCAGAGCAGATTGTATGAGAGTGTAAATCGGCTCGGTACTCCACTTAAAACCACCCCTTGCCCTTGTAAGGGATCGGTTGTATTTCAAGCTCTAATTGTATCCCCATTTTTTTATACACAGTTTTTCTAACGAGTTCAACTAGCTCGATAACATCAAGAGCTGTTGCATTTCCCTTGTTTACGATGAAATTTGCATGGAGAAGGGAAACCTCAGCCCCCCCAATACGCTTTCCTTTGAGGCCACACTCTTCAATCAAAGCCCCTGCCCGTTTTTGGTCAGAGGGGTTACGAAAAACACACCCCCCGGAAGGCTCCCCGTAAGGTTGGGTAGCAACCCTTTTTTTGGTTATAACGAGTTGTCTTTTATGAGCCAAGTTGGATGGCTTGAGATCAAAAGTGGCGCCAACAATCACAGCTTGGGTTCCATGAAAAGAGGAACGCCGGTAAGAAAAGCGCAACTCCTCCTTCTTTTTCTCAACTAATTGAGTATTTGAATCGACATAGAGAACCTCTTTTAGAGAGTCACTTGTTTCCAAACCTCCAGCACCAGCATTCATAAAAACTGCGCCACCGACGGAGCCAGGGATCCCAGAGGCAAATTCAAGACCTGACCACCCTTTCCTTGCTGTTTGTGAACCGAGAAGTGAGAAATTGTAACCCGCTCCAACGCGGAGTCTTTTTCCTTCAAAGTGACAAAATCTGATACTATTTAAGATGACAATGCCGTCAAATCCACGATCATCAAAAAGGGAATTCGACCCCCTTCCCAAGATCCAAAGAGGGATCCGTTGCTCTTTGATATATTGAAGTGTGAGAACCATCTGCTCAGGTGTCTTGACCTCAATAAATAGTCTAGCAGACCCTCCGATTTTAAACGTAGATAGAGGGGCGAGGGTCTGGTTGGAAACCAAGTTAGACCTGATAAACGCCATCTAAAGAATCCCGTTTGCAGTAGAGCGCATCGAGAACAGCGTTGACAAAATTTGCGCCCTCGGGGGTTCCAAACTTGCGACTGAGGCGAATCGCCTCCGCAATAGCGACCTTCGGGGGGATCTGCTGATCGTACAAGATCTCATAGATTCCAAGTCGTAAAATACTTTTTTCAATAGATGAGATTCGCTTAAAATGGTACTCTTTTGAATATTTAGAAATATTTTCATCGATCTTTTCGATCTTTTCAAAAATCATCTTTGTGCGTTCAAAAGCCACCCTAAGCGTCTTTTTTGTCACCATAATCTGGTCAAATAAAAAAAAGCCTCCCCTCTCCGTAGTATCACAAACGTTGAAACCGTGGGAAAATACCATTTGAAACACAATTTCGCGAAACTTTCTCTGTGAAGCAGCCATAGAAATTTCACTATAAAATAAAGAAGCGAGTATAACAGACGTTTTACCTTTTAAGATACATCGAAAATCGGTACGTCCTCAAAAACTCATGGCAAGTAAGTTTTTTTTTGCAAATGATAGGTGGTTTGTTTAAAATGTCTTGGTATGATGCCAGTAGAGATTCCAGAAA
>JANQSR010000203.1 GCA_028279205.1 Simkania sp. | reverse complement strand
GACTTGAAAAAATTGGGCAGCGCATGAAGGAACAACCACGTAGATGCTATCATTTGAAGCAAGTTGTAAGAATCGCTCTAACCGCGCCGATGAGTGTTCAGGACCCATACCCTCGTAACCATGGGGTAAAAAAAGGGCGAGAGAAGACCGATTGCCCCACTTTTGTTCGGCACTCACAATGTATTGGTCAACTGTGATTTGGGCTCCATTGACAAAATCACCAAACTGAGCCTCCCAAATCACAAGCGACTTTTCATAAGAGAGACTATACCCATACTCAAACCCCAAAGCAGCATATTCAGAGAGCGGAGAGTTGTAGACATGAAATTCGGCTTGCCTCTCCCCCAGGTGATTGAGGGGGATGTACCGCTTTTCCGTTTTTTGATCAATGAGGATAGCATGCCTGTGAGAGAAGGTACCTCGACCACTATCTTGACCAGAGAGCCGAATGTGAATCCCCTCCAAAAGTAGCGTAGCATAAGCAAGGGTTTCTGACGTTGCCCAGTCGACCGAAGGGACTTTGGGGTCTTGCTCTAACATGCGCACGCGCTCTTTCAAAATGCGCCCTATTTTTCGGTGCACATGAAATTCATCTGGATAGGAGCTGAGCCGCTGGATGAGTTCACGCAAACGGTCAAGCGGCACTCCCGTTTTTTTCTCTTTGAAAGGAAGAGCACTTTTCCCCTCTTTAAGAAAGGGTTGCCCTTCTACTTTTTCTTTTGTGCGGGATAACTCTTTTTCTAAGATCTGCTTAAACTCCTCTTCCATCTCTTGGCTCTCTCTACCTGAAAGGCTCTTTTCTTCGATGAGAAAGTCTTGGTACTGATCTCTAATATTTTTCCTCCCCTTGATCATTTGATAGGTGAGTGGTTGTGTAAAATTCGGCTCATCGCTCTCATTGTGCCCATATTTTCTGTAGCAATTGAGATCAATGAACACATCGCAAGAAAACTTCTGACGCAGTCGCATCGCGAGTCTAGCAACCAAAACACAACTTTCTGGATTTTCGGCATTTACGTGAAAAACAGGAGCTTTGAATGTCTTTGCCAAGTCGGTGCAGTAAAAAGTTGACCGACACTGTTCTGGATTAGCGGTAAAACCGACTTGATTATTGATCACTATATGGATCGTTCCCCCCGTCGTATATCCAGGGATTTTCGAAAGTTGGATAGTCTCATAAACAACACCTTGACCAGCAATGGCAGCGTCCCCATGAATGAGGAGTGGAACGATAGAGTTTGTCCTACCCTTAGCTTTCCTCTCTTGAAGAGCGCGAACTTGCCCCTCAACAACGGGATTGACCGATTCGAGATGACTCGGATTGGCAGCTAGAAGAATATGGATCGTTTTTCCCATCTCTGTTTGTACATCAGCTGTCAAACCCCTATGATATTTAACATCCCCTGACCCTTCGAATGAATCGGGAACATAATTAGTCTCAAATTCATGGAAAATAGTCGCATAAGATTTACGCATCACATTGCTCAGGACATTGAGTCGACCCCGATGCGCCATTCCAATGACGACCGAGTCAATCCCCTCCTTACCCCCTTCATTGACCAGTTCATTCATCATCGGAATAAGGGTCTCTCCCCCCTCTATTGAGAACCGTTTTTGCCCTGGATATTTTAACTGGATAAATGACTCGAAGGCTACAGAGATGTTGAGCTGGTGCAACAACCCTATTTTTTCTTCGTGAAAAAGCTTTTCTCTCTCAGTTTCGATCTGATTTTGGATGAATCTCTCAATTTCGAGAAATTGGATCCCCATGTAGTCGAAACCGACAGGCCCACAGTAGATTTCCTCGATTTTTTTAATGATTTCAGAAAGAGTTGCTTGACGATTTTCTAAAAGACCCAGTGTGGGGAAGCTTGAAGAAAGCTCTGAGGGTTTAAATCCAAATTGCTCGATTTGAAGCTCAGGAATCTCCTTTGGTGTTAGAGAGCGCAAGTGAATGGGGTTAAATGAAGCTGCAAGATGACCATAGATCCGGTAGGCATCTATCAGATCGAGAACCCTCTTTTCTAAGACCTGGTCTGAGTTTTTCCCTTCACTTTGCAAACCTTGGAGAGTTGACCCCAAAGCCATCCCTTCAAAAAATCGTTGCCAAGAGGGGTCAACTCTGATGGGATCTTTGAGATATTCAGAGTAAAGATTTTCGATAAATGTTAAATTAGAAAGGTTAGTGTATTCGAAACGGCGATTGAACATGGACTTAAATCTCTCATATCTTTGTTTATCAAATCCTTTTTTTCTTGCCTCTAAAAATTTTTTTATTTAAAAGCAGTCCTTTCAGGTTCTACTCGATTCAGGTCTACTGGAGAGCAGAACAGGCTTTGTTTTTTTTTAGAGAGCTGGTAAACTCTCCATCGATAATTCATGAGTTTTTACTGATTTATGATGAAAAGTGAACGATTAAAAAAGTTGGAATCAGAGCTAAAAGACCTGGATAAATGGCTTAAGCTTGGTTTAGTTCCGAAAAAAGATGTAGAAAAGCACCAAAGCGAGATCGACGTGATCGTTAAAAAAATTAACGAAGAAAAAGAGCGTCTGCGTCAGCTTAAAGAACAAGGAGAGTCTGAGGAGTACACCGTTCCCAAAAGGAATCCCCAAGCGCGCCAAGTTTATCAAGAACCTCAAACAATGCCCGACGTAGATGGAGAGAGTGGTTTGACAGATGCAAATCTCGACCTTGAAACGACGGGAAGTTGTGATACAGAAATGACGACAATTTCAGATAAGGGCACAGAGGAGATGACATCGCTTGATGAAGAGGAAGAGGATCCTTTCAGTGATAAAAATCGGTGGCGTCGGGGCGTTTTAGAAGATCCCGAATCCGATTCCTGGTAAACCTTGCTCTGCGGCTTTTCTGATTTGATGGCAGTGTGCATATTTGCTGGCACATCTTCTGTGCCATCCCGGTAAATAGATCGGAGCTCATCCTGACTCGAACATTCGAAGCCCGTCTAAAG
>JANQSR010000191.1 GCA_028279205.1 Simkania sp. | reverse complement strand
CCCTTCGACAAATGAGTCTTGGAGGAAAGGGGTTCCCACCCGAGTGAGCTCCTCCCCTTTCAAGAAGAGAACCTCATTAAAAGTGATGCTCTTTTGATCGGAGCTGAGGAGTTCAACTTCGATGAGATCTCCCTCTTGTACGCAGTACTGCTTCCCGCCTGTTTGAATAATGGCATACATTTAACTTAAATCCTACGCTCCTTAGAAAAGATGAAAAACCGATTTTTAGTCGAGTAATTTGAAAGAGCATTATATATTCAGGGCGTTTCAAAAGTCAACGGAGTAGGTTGATTTTTAAAATTTTTTTCCTGTTGCAAAAAAAGATTTACAATCTCATTTTACTCTAAGAGTAGGTTTTGAGCAAATTATGTTGAGAAAAAGAAAATCATTCTTATCTTTCAATAAAAGCCCCTGCCTTAAAAGGGGGAAGGGTGGCAAATATTTCTTCTCTCGTATACACTGCCGCTTCAGAAAACTAAACAGTTTTTTTGAGATAGAGCAAAAATTTTGTCTAAATTGATTAAAAGTTCGGCCAAAGAGGCCATCGAAGCGATTCAAACGCTCTCCTCTGAGTCCTGTCTTGATTTTCTCGAAAGCTTGAGCGAGATGATCGCTCAGACCTACGCTCTGGGTGGGAAGCTCTTGATCGCGGGAAATGGGGGTAGTCTGTGTGATGCGATGCATTTTGCTGAAGAGCTAACTGGATTTTTTCGCGCGCCTCGGTGTGCATTGCCAGCGATCGCACTCGCCGACCCAGGGCATATGAGCTGCGTTGCCAATGACCTATCGTTTGATGCCGTCTTTGCAAGGGGGATCGAGGCTCATGGGAAAAGGGAGGATCTTTTTATTGCTCTCTCAACGAGTGGGCAGTCGAATAATCTAGTGCTCGCCCTTCTAAAAGCGAAAAAGCTCGGTCTTAAAACGGCCGCTTTTCTCGGAAGAGGGGGGGGGAAAACCAAGGGGATTGCCGATTTAGAGTGGATCGTTCCCCACTTCGGGCATTCGGATCGCATTCAAGAGGTGCACATGGCGGCAATCCATATCGTTATCGAACAGGTTGAATCGAGAGTGATAAAAGAATCAGGGCAAATCGAAAATTTGGATAGGAGAGATGAGGCTAAAGATCGAATCTTACATCATTGATTGCATCGAAAAAGAGCAGAGCTCCTCTTTTATTCGGGGGGTTTTACGCGTGATTAGCGCGGGGTTTAAGTTTTCTGTTTGGTTAAAAAACCTAGCCTTTGATCAGGGTCTGATCGGGCAAAAAAAACCTTCAGTCCCAGTTGTGAGCATTGGCAACATTATCGCTGGTGGAACGGGTAAAACCGAGCTTGTTAGAAAAATGGCAAAGGAGCTTGCGAGCAAGAAAAAGATCTCTATTTTGCTTCGTGGCTACCGATCCCAAATGGAGAAACAGGGAGGGGTTTTTCACCTAAAAGAGGGAGTATCGCTCGATCCTAAGCTCTGTGGGGATGAGGCGTATCTCTTGCGCAAAGATCTGCCAGAGGGGCTTCTTTTCGTGGGAAAAGATCGGTGTCTCAGTGCCCAAAAGGCGGCTAAAAACGGGGCTGATCTGATCTTGTTAGATGATGGGATGCAATTTAGAAGGCTTTATAGGGATCTTGAAATTGTGATGCTCCATGCGGGTGATCTGTACGGGAAAGGGTTTTTTCTCCCCCGCGGTCTCTTGCGCGATTTTCCCAAACGGCTCTCTAGCGCCGATTACATCTTTGTCAACCATGTCGAAAGCAAGGATCATTTCAAAGCTCTCAAGCGGAAGATCGGAGAGAAAAGCAAAGCTCCTCTGATCGGAGTGCGCATGAGTCCTCAAGCGATTCGGGGGCGAGGTGGAAAACTTTATAAGCAGGCTTCAAGGCT
>JANQSR010000178.1 GCA_028279205.1 Simkania sp. | reverse complement strand
TTCAACAGATCAGGGGGGGGTGATCACCTCTTCCGACTTGCGCATCCAAGCACGCCACTTGGAGTATACACATCGATCTGAAAAAAATAAAATGACCCGCCTTGTGGTCGCTCACGGAGATCTAGCATTAATCTACAAGGATCAGATCTACCTCGGAGATCGCCTGGAGTATGATTTTTTGACAAAAAGAGGGATTCTTTACCAAGGCATCACTGCTGCTAAGTTTTTTTTTGTGGGAGGTGAAAAAATTTACCTTGGAAAGAGCGGGGACTGTGAAATCTCTAAAGCTTTTATCACGACAAGCGATCACAAAAAGATCGACTGGAAAATTCAGGCAAAAAAACTCACGTTTGATCAAAATCATCTTCTAACAGCAGATAATATTACAGCGCGCCTTTTTGATACGCCGATCTTTTGGTTTCCCCGCTTCAAGATGAATCTGTCCAAACCTCTGATAGAGTCCCCTGTTCGGTACAAAGTGGAGTGGAAAAGAGGGGTATACCCAACTTTGAGTGCGCGCTACATTTTTTATGCGCAAAATGCAAACCAATTTTCTCTCCGTCTGAGTCTCCACCCTTTGCAAGGGTTTGGAGTGGCACTTGAATCGGATCACACACCCCTAGATAAAAGGAAAGGGGGGCAAACAAAGAGCTATATCGGTCAGAACGGTCTCTATCGCCGCTCTTTTCCCCATCAATTTCGGTATCAATACAGACTTCAAGGTTTTTACAAAACCCAAAGCCAAGACCTTCGCTCTCACTTCCATTTCACTTATGACAAACTCAGTGATCAGAATATGCAGTCAGATTTTTTAAATCCCGATTTTGAAAGATCAACGGTTAAGCCAACTTTTTTAAATATGCAAAATGATCAAGAGCAGATGATTTTAGGTCTTAACTTACGCCCCAGGATCAACTCTTTTCAATCGATGAAACAAGAGCTACCCTCCCTTTTTTTAAACGTGCACCCTTTCATCATAAGTAGCAACCTCATCTCAAACAACTCTTTTCGAATCTCCAAACTGAACTACCTTTTTGCCAAAGAGCTCAAAGGTTTTTTACAAAACTTTGATGCAAGACGGTTAGAGACCAAGAATGAACTCTCCCTCCCTCTCTTCGGTAAAGGGGTAATCCTCACCCCACTTGTGGGATTTAAGGGGATTTTCTACGATAAGAGTCAGAAAGGGGGAAGCATTTTCCAAGCCCTCTTCTATTACGAAATAGGAGCTAGATGGAGGTTAGAAAAAGAGTTCTCGACTTTCAAGCATGTTGTCACCCCTTATGTCGACTACAAGGGAGTGCTCCGCCCGATCGCTCATCTACAACCCTATATCTTTGATATCAACGATGGATACCACCGTTTGAGTGAGCTAAGGGGGGGCGTGCGCCATTTTCTTTACCTGAAAAAATTTCCCCTCTTTGAACCAAATTTTGCTGCTGATCTCTATTTTATCTCCTTTCTTTCGAGCAAAAACTTTAAAAAGTCGATTTCAAAAATTCAGGGCAGTTTTGAGTGGAACTTTCCAACCATTCTCATCTCGAGTCAACTCGGATGGAACGTAGAAGAGCAGGTGTGCGATTTTGCCAAGGCTCACCTTTCTTGGACGATCAATGGCAACTTTGCTTTCAAGACGGAAGTGCGATGCCGCGGCTCTTTCGACTACCGTCGCTGTGACCAGGAAAACTTTTTTTTCGAGGTTGCTCGAAGCCGCTTAGACCTATTAGACTCCCCTCTTTCAGACCCTAGAAATAGCTACCTAAACCGACTCGAGATCAGGTTTGTTCCTGACTGGACGCTCCGTTTGGAGTCCTATATAGGATGGGGACGTAAAAAAGAGCCGGGCTATCACAAATTCCGCTTGGAACTTGTTTGGCTCATCAGTACCAACTGGAAGCTTCGGATTGTCTTTGCTCATGCGCCCACACCTGACAAAAAGAGCAACCCCTTCTCTTTTGGATTCTCTATCAATCAACCTTGAGTCAAGCCTGTTTTTTCTTTATCTCTCGGAGTAGATGGGCGACCCCTCTTTTTTGTTTGAGGGTGATCCGATCAACGTGCAAAACCCCATTGAGATGATCGTTTTCGTGCATAATCACTCTGGAGCGCCACTCGGTTGCCCTTTCCTGCTTTAAATTTCCATCCAAGTCTGTATAGCTTACATCAATCGAGATAGGGCGTGAAACATGTCCGAACACACCAGGAACCGATAAACACCCCTCTTCGAGACTAACCTGCTCTTTAGAAGGATTCGAAAGCTGTGGATTAATATAGACACAAGGTGGACAAAAAAATGGCTGCCCCTTTTGATCTTTCCCGTTGTCGTATTGGATAACAAACATTCTAATCCCCACCCCTACTTGGGGAGCTGCAAGACCAGCGCCATTAAAATGGAGCATCGTCTCAACCAAGTTTTGGGCAAACTCTCTGATCTTATCGTCAATCTCTTCAACAGGCTCACATTTTTTCCTGAGCTGAGGATCTCCGTAGTATTTTAAATCGAGCTTCATGTGACACTCCGAATCCCCTACATTTAAGGATTGGTCTCCTCAATTTCGATTTGTGGGGTCTTGATTTTCTGGTGGCGCGCTAAAGAGGAGGACCAAAAGGAGAGAATGAGACAGATAATCATAAAGATTCCCGCTAGATAGGCTGTAAACTTTTTAAGCACGTCGGCTGTTGAAGTCCCAAAAAATGAATCCCCCCCACCCCCTCCAAAAGAGGCTCCGAGCCCCATACTCTTGCTCTCCTGGATTAGAATCACTAGAGTGAGCAAAGCGCAGACGCCGAACAAAATAAACAGAAGAATATAAAAAAGCACGATCATGGGCTGACCTCCTCAACATTTTGAATCACTTGAGCAAAAAGATCGACGTTCAAGGAGGCTCCCCCGACAAGGACACCATCGACATCACTCTCTTGCGCGAGCAAAGAAACATTTTTAACGTTAACCGACCCTCCGTACAAAATGGAGACTTGATCGGCAAATTCCGAGCCCCATCTCTTTTCCAAACAGATACGACAGAATTTATGAGCCATCTGAGCGATTTCAGGTGTTGCTGTTTTTCCAGAGCCGATCGCCCAAACAGGTTCGTAGGCAATCCGAATTTTTCTAGGTGAGCTAAAA
>JANQSR010000174.1 GCA_028279205.1 Simkania sp. | reverse complement strand
GCCTGCCTTGTGAATGGTTTGTCTTTTTTGGAATCATAAAATTTGCAAGGTTTTGGGCAAAAATCGCAATTTCTATGCATATTTTATGTTAAAAAATACTTTTAAATCAAGCTTTTCTCTCAGATAAACAAGGATTCAAGCATATTTTCAGGGACGACGAGTTAGTCATGCGGTCTGTTTCTCTCACTGGTGAATAGGTTTTGCCGTTTAGTGGTCCTAAGGTGGTTCGCGAGATTTTTTCTCGTAGCCTAGATAGAGTTGGCTTTCTTTTCTTAAGGTGCTGAGAGTGAATTACTCGGGGCGGGACTCGAACCCGCACGGACAAAAGTCCAAGGGATTTTAAGTCCCTTGTGTCTACCATTCCACCACCCGAGCTTGCGAGCCAAAAAGCGCCCCTCCCCAAGTCAAAGCACATCTTCATCATAACAGAGCGAGAGAAGAAAAAAATCTCAATCCTCGGCTTGGGGAATTGTTGGAGCCTTATCTTTGATGTCTACCGACCTTTCTTCCTTTTCAATTTCAGTTTCAGTGAGAGACCCTTTATGAGTCTCTTTCAAACCCGCATCGTCTGTCTCATTCGTAAACTCCTCAGAAGGAAAATTTTCCTCGACAGCGAGGCACTCTTTGTACCGATCTATGTGCTCCGAAATTAAACTTGTAGGCGGAGAAAGCAGAGCACGAAGCTCAGACTGTTTCGATTCCATCCCTTCTAAGTGCTCTTTTTTTACAGGAGATGGGCGACGACGAGGGGCTTTTTTTCGAGAGTGCTCTTCTGAAGCTTTTTCCCCCTGATTCTCAGGAGCTACCTTAGACCTCTTCTCATTGCTTCCTCCACCAATTTTGATCGATTTCTCAATTTTTGGTTTCTTTAACACGGTCTGAAGTTCGCGCGTTTCTAAAACTTCATAATCACTAACTGGGAGCAAGAAAGCCTGAGCGGTTTCCATTGAACGGAAGAAGAAAGCCCCCCCAAGAGAGATCACCTCAATGCTCTCCACAGAGTACTCTTTTTCAGAAATACCACTAATATTGCGAAGAACAAGTCTAAAACCCTCTTTTGGGGTAATCACCGTTTCGATAATGGGTTCACGTGTAAAATTCACCATCAATTTTCCATTTTTTAAAGGTTAACTTTCCTAACACCTAAAAAAGTCGAGCACCCCTGCTCAATCTTTTGATGCCATGTAAGTGATCAAGTCTAAGAGACGATGGGAGTAGCCAATCTCGTTGTCATACCATGAAATCAATTTGAAAAAGTTGTCATTAAGAGCAACTCCAGCATGTTTGTCAAAAATGGAAGAACGGGAATCCCCAATAAAATCGGAGGAAACCACATCCTCTTCCGTATAACCCAAGATCCCTTTCAAATTTGAACTTGCCTCTCGCTTCATCATGTCGCAAAGGATATCATATTTTGTCGATTTTGTCAGCCTCACTGTCAAATCAACGGCAGAAACATCAGCAACGGGAACTCGAAGTGCCATACCCGTCAATTTTCCTTTGACCTCTGGAAGGCAAAGCGCAACCGCTTTGGCCGCGCCAGTAGAAGAGGGAATGATGTTCATATATCCAGAGCGTCCTCCTCTAAAATCTTTTTTTGAAGGGCCGTCTTGAGTCGGCTGCGTAGAGGTTACTGCATGCACAGTTGTCATAAGACCCTCTTCGATTCCAAAGTGATCGAGAAGTACCTTGGTAATAGGAGCCAAACAATTGGTTGTGCACGAAGCGTTCGAAACAACAAAGTCTTCTTTGGGATCATACTGCGTATGATTAACGCCCATCACATATGTAGGAACACCCCCACTTGCAGGGGCAGAGATCACCACCCTTTTACCCCCCGCATGCAGATGTTTTTGAGCCTCCTCGGATCTGTTAAACCGACCCGTCGATTCGATAATATAATCGGCTTTAAGCTCTTTCCAGGGAAGATTAGAAGGATCTTTTTCATTCAATATCCGCGTTCTTTTTCCCTCTATAACCCATGCATTTTCAATCACTTTCACACTCTTGGAAAAACGGCCATGAATGGAATCGTATTTGATCAGGTAGAGGAGGCTGGAGGTGGAGCCAAGGTCGTTGATCCCTACAATTTCAACATCTTTAAATTTTTCATGAGATAAGCGAAAAACAGCCCTACCAATGCGCCCGAACCCATTAATTCCTATCCGAATCTTCATAAAAACTCTCGTGCTCTTTTTTCGTGATTCTACCTATTTACCCCTAAATTGTAAATTTTACCAAAGAGTTGATGATTTTTTTTTATTTCTGTTTGATTTTAGAATGGGCAAAGTGCCAGATGAAATCATGAAAAAATATGTTCCCGTTTCAAACCGTCTGACATGATTGTGTCAAACCGTTTGACATGATTCTTTGGGGGAAGAATGGGGTTAGCAGCAGAGTTTGAAAAACTAAGGGAGCTTGCATATACCGACATAGGAAGCAATACAAATTGGCTAAGAGTAGGCCTTCCTTTTGTGCATCCGATTAGACTTATATTTATCGACAGTGAGCTAGACGCTCCTGTTTACATATCAAAAAATTTGGACATTGGAAAGCAATTTAGAATACCAGCTCACGGATACAAGGCAATAGACATCACAGCAAATGATGCAGAAGGGCAGCCTATTGCTATGAGAGAAAACACACAATTCTGGTTAAAGGTTGTTTAAATGTACTCGATCAGACAGAGGGGAGCCCTATCTCCAGAGCGGTGACCCATACGAATGATCCGGGTATAGCCCCCGTCCCGCTCAGAATAGCGCGGAGCCATCTCATCAAAAAGTTTCCTCACAACCCTGCGATCTGTGTTGTAAGCAGAAAAATCCCCTTTTTTTGCCGCTCTCGCCTCTTTCGTAGAAAGAGGGTTAAACCGAACCATCATCTTCGCAATCATCGCTCGACGACTTTGGAGAGTCCCCTCTTTGGCAAGGGTAACCAACTGATCTGCTAAGCGACGCAGCTCCTTTGCTTTCGCAACAGTCGTTTCAATGCTTTCGTGTTCAACGAGCGATTTGAGCATATTAGCCATCAAGCACCTTCTATGAGAAGAGGTGCGACCTAATTTAGCTTTTAGCTTCCGATGTCTCATGATTCTTTTTCCACTTTTCCTTCGAGGTACTTTTCTACTACCTCTTTGACATTTTCGTGATTAATTTTAAAACGGGAGAGATCCATTCCCAGGTGAAGTTCCATCTCTTCAAGTTTATCTTTGATTTCGTTCAGTGACTTTTTACCAAAATTGCGGAAGCCGAGCATTTTTTGCTCAGGCATGATGACGAGCTCTGCAATCGTTCCAATGTTAGCTTGTGCTAAGCAGTTTGTTGAGCGAACAGAAAGCTCAATCTCATCGATGCGCAAAGAGAGCTTCGATAAAATCTGTTGACGGTCTGCATCATAATCAACCGAATCCGTATCAAAGGTCACCTCTTGAAACTTTAGTTCATCAAAGGTTTTAAGATGAAGAACACCGATTTGAGTAGAAAATGAGAGTGCCTCTTGAGGTGTTACACGTCCATCAGTCGTCACTTCAAGAACCAAACGATCATAATCGGTATCCTGGCCGACACGTGCGTTTTCGACATAATAATTAACCCCGATCACCGGTGAAAATCCCGCATCGAGTGGAATTTCATCAACAGTCCTATTCATCATGTCGTGCCTTACAGAAGGAACATACCCCCGTCCAATCCCAATTTTAAGGGAGATTTGCCTCTCCATCGGTTTTGTTATGGTAAAAAGGTAGTGGTCTGGATTGACGATCTCAAACTCGGACTCATCGATAATGTGCTCGAGTTTGACAGAAAATTGCCCTCCTGCAGCGTCGAGCATCTCTTGCGTCACCTCGAGCGTTTTTGTAACTAGCTTGGGAGCGCGCGTATCCTGGTTTTCTACCAATGGAATTTTACGAATCAACGCTCCTTTGAGGTTGAGGATGATATGAGTCATATCTTCGATGATCCCTTCGATTGCCGTGTATTCGTGCCGTACACCCTCTATTTTAACAGAAATAATCGCGGGAGCCTCTATTGCATTGAGCATAATACGACGAAGAGCGTTGCCAACCGTATGCCCAAACCCACGTTCGAAAGGGGCGGCGACCAGACGAGCAAATTTAGGCGATTCACTTGCTTTATCTACCTCAATCTCATCTGGCAATTTAAATTTTCCGTACTTAACAGTCATTCTCTCATGCTCCTATCAGAATATTATACGCGCCGTCTTTTTCTGGGACGACAGCCGTTGTGTTGAACAGGGGTTCGATCTTTAATTGTCGTGATCACTAAGCCAGTACTTTGAAGCCCCCTCACTGCCGACTCACGACCAGCACCAGGCCCTTTGAGGTAGACTTCAACCTCCTTTAAACCGTAATTCATTGCATCTTTTGCAGCCTCTTGAGCCGCTAAAGAGCCAGCAAATGCAGAAGACTTGCGCGAACCAGAAAAGTTTACTTTTCCAGCAGAAGCCCAGCTAATCACCTTACCAGATGGGTCTGTAATGGAAACAATTGTATTGTTGAAAGTTGCCTTAACGTGAGCGACTCCATTCGGAACAGTGCGCATGATTTTTTTTTTCACTTTCAAAGGTGGCTTTTTAACCATGGGAGCTTTTTTGCTCCCTTTCGAATCTTTTGCCAAAATAGATACTCCTTAATTAGACTCTAAGTTGCTTTCTTCTTGCCAGCGACTGTCTTTTTCTTCCCCTTGCGCGTTCTCGCATTGCAACGGGTTCTCTGCCCTCTAACAGGCAACCCCAAACGGTGTCTATGTCCGCGGTAACAGCCAATAGCTGTAAGACGTTTGATGTTATTTTGCCTCTCTCTTCTAAGATCCCCTTCCACGATAAAGTCGCTCTGCAAAATGGCGTTGAGCTTGGAAATCTCCTCTTCAGTCAGATTTTGAGCTAGCATATTTGGATCTAAACCCAACTTCTCAATGACACGTCCAGACAACGTTTTTCCAAGACCAAAAATATAAGTCAAACTAATGACTAGACGTTTATTTCCCGGTACGTCAATCCCTATCACACGAGGCATAAATCAAACTCTCTCCTTAACGAAGAATTACAGAAAAAATTAGAAAATAAAAAATTAACAATCAAACAACCAAAGCAAAGAGGTATGAACAAAAACTCCCAACTAATCCCAAACCAAGGAAGATTTTCTAATCGATCTCAACACATCCTACCAAACGGGGAAAATCTTTTCAATCTTCTAAGTTCTTCTGCCTCTTATATGCCCCTTTTTCATAAATCCATCGTACCGTTTCATCAAAAGATGGGACTCAATCTGCTTGGTCGTATCCAAAACAACACCTACGAGAATCAAGAGGGAGGTGCCCCCGAAAAAATGACTAATCGTCGAGTCTACATTCAAAATTTTACCAACAAACATAGGCAAAGTGGCAATCAAGGACAGGAAGATTGCGCCTGCAAGGGTGATCCGATTCATGGTAGATTCAAGAAACTCCTGAGTCGGTCTACCCTGCCGAATCCCTGGAATAAACGCTCCATTTTTTTTCATATCTGAAGCAATCTGTTCGGGATGAAACTGTGTTGCCGTCCAAAAATAGGTGAAAAACATAATCAGTGCAATGAAAAGAACCGTATAAACCCAACTACCTGGAGAAAGCCATACAACCACATTTGAAAGCCAGTTTCCTCGGCCGATAAACTGCGCAATGGTAGCGGGAAACATCAAAAGTGCTGAGGCGAAAATGACGGGGATAACCCCCGCATAATTAACTTTCAGAGGAATATGGGAACTGCCCCCTTGGGTCTCATGGCGACCAACAATACGGCGTGCGTACTGCAAAGGGATCTTTCGCGTTCCTTGAATGACCAAGATTGTCCCGATAATAATCACCACAAAAAGAGCAAACAAAACCAAAGTTGAGGAAAAGGTGAGCTGTCCTATCTCTTGCGAATCCAAGTTGAGCTGGCTGACGATTGAACCAAGGGTTGAAGGGAAAGAGGCCAAGATGCCAATTGTGATGATCAAACTAATCCCATTTCCAATGCCTCTCTCACTGATCTGCTCCCCAATCCACATGAGAAATAACGTCCCTGTCGTCATGGTCACAATCACGGCGAGATAAAAGAGCCAATAAAACTCCCCGATCCTAAAATGGGTCAGCTGATCGACCACAATTCCAGGATGAGAAATGTTCAACTTTAAGGCGTAACTCGCGAGCAAGGCCGATTGAAAGAGGGCAAGAAAAACGGTTGCCAAACGGATCATTTTACCCAATTTCCGTTTTCCAGCCTCTCCTCCTTCACGCATCTCTCTTTGGAGCGAGGGAACGGCCGCAACGAGAATTTGCATAATAATCGATGCCGAGATATAGGGCATTACACCCAAGGCAACTACCGTCATTTTAGCAAAAGCACCCCCTGAAAAAACATCGACAAGTTGCAAAAGATTTTGCCCCGTACCCGCCATCTGCTTGAAGACCTGAACAACCTCATCCCCATTGATACCTGGGACGGGAATATAAGCACCGATGCGACATATAAGGAGCATTAAGCAGGTGAATAAGATTCTCTGCCTCAGTTCAGGAACGAAAAAGACTCTCTTGAAAGTCGCTAGCATACACCTATCTCTTCAACTCTACTTGAGTAAAATCGACCCCTTTTTCTTTTAATTTACGCATAGCACCTTGTGAACAAGAGTGAGCCTTGATAACAATCTTCTTATCAAGAGTGCCTTTAGCTAAAATCTTAATGCCCCCTTTTGCCCGCCTGACTGGAAACCCTTTCTTGAGCAGAGTCTCATAACTTACGGTCTCTCCATCACCAAAAGACTCATTTAGCCTCTCCAAGTTGATGGCAAAAACAGCCTTTTGAAACCGCTTATTTTTAAAGCCTCTGCCTGGTAATTTTTGAAAGAGGGGGAGCTGCCCCCCCTCTTTTCCCGCTCGCCTCTTATAGCCAGAACGAGACTTGTCCCCCTTGTGACCGCGACCTGAAGTCTTTCCCTTTTTGGAACCAGGTCCACGCCCCACTCGCTTAGGAGCCTTCATTTTACAGGAGGTGTTTTTTAGCTCGAAAAGTTTCATACTCCTACTTTCTCCTCTCTATGAGTAAGGAAAGCGAGGGTTTCTTGGCGGTTTCTTAAAGAACCGAGAGCTTTGAGTGTGGCATATACCTGATTTATGGGATTGTTGCACCCAAGACTTTTAGCAACCACATCTTTCACTCCACCGATTTCGAGAACCGATCTCACCTGTGAGCCAGCAATCACTCCCGTTCCTTGCTTTGCTGGTTTTAACAAAACACGCGCTCCGTCCCATTCAGAAATCACTTCATGTGGAATGGTCGTTCCTTCAATCTCAAAATCAAGGATACTTCTCTTAGACCTGGCGATCTCTCCCGCCTTGCGAATGGCGTCTGACACTTCATTTGCTTTGCCAAAACCAACACCAATACGGCCTGCCCCATTCCCCACAATGACGATGGCAGAAAAACTAAACTTACGCCCCCCTTTAACGACCTTGGAGCAACGATTAATGAAAAGTACTTTTTCTTCCAGGTCTTCTAAATCTTCTTGAGATCTTTTTTTATCATTCGACATGTCTACGGTCTTCCTTAAAATTTTAATCCGTTTTCGCGTGCCGCTTGGGCAATTTCAGCAACAAGACCATGAAACTTAAACCGTCCACGGTCAAACACGACTTGCTCAATTTGTTTAAGTTTAGCGAGCTTGGCAAGCTCAGCTCCAATAAAACGGGCACTCGACTTGGATTTTTTCCGCTCTTTGGACTCTTTTGACTGTGTACTTAAAAAGGCGAGCGTCACGCCAGCCTCATCATCAATAATCTGGGCACCAATATGTTTATGCGATCTAAAAACGGAAAGGCGAGGCTTCGCGCAAGTCCCCTTGAGCCGTTTTCTTATGCGCTTTGCCCGTTTTTGGCGCACTAAAACTCTTTTGGCAATCTGCTTTAACATGACTCTATTTCCCTTTGGCTGTTTTACCGGCTTTCTTGCGCACATACTCATCGAAATAGCGCACCCCTTTCCCCTTGTAGGGTTCTGGAGGACGCAAGGCGCGGACACTCGCCGCAAACTGTCCGACAAACTGCTTGTCAACTCCGATCACTCTGATTAACGTGCTCTTTTCAACTTGAACTTCAATTTCCGAAGGAATCTGGAGCTGACAGGGGTTAGAAAAACCAAGAGAAAGATCCAAAACACTTCCCTTAACAGCAGCCCGATACCCTACACCAACCAAACTGAGTCGCTTTTCAAATCGAACAGAAACGCCCAAAATGGCATTGTTAATCAGTGAGCGATAGAGCCCATAGCGAGGTTTTGGCAAGGTTGATTTCTCATCAAATAGAACGGTTACACTCTCCCCTTCGACAACCACATCAATTCCATCTGGAATGGTCACAACTTTTTCCCCTTTATCCCCTTTAACGTGAACTTTTCCCTTAGAAACGTTCACCTTGACTCCTTTAGGTAGGGGGATCGGTCTCTTTCCCAATCTTGACATCTACTCTCCCAATTTTTTTAACATTTACCAAACAAAGCAGAGGAGCTCTCCACCCGTCCCAACCTCTTTGGCCTTTTCTCCATCAATCACTCCTGAAGGAGTAGAGAGGATTGCCATCCCTAAACCACTTAAAACCTTAGGGATCTTTTTACAACTAACGTAACGTCTGATACCAGGTTTTGAAACCCGCTTAAGCCCGCTAATGACAGATTGGCGACTTTTTCTATCGTACTTTAAGAAGATACGGATGGCTCGTCTTTTCTCATTTGAGATGAAGTTAAGAACATACCCTTTACTTTTAAGCACTTGTACAATTGACTGATTCATCTTGCTAAGATTTACATCGACATACTTGTGTTTGGCATCTTTTGCATTACGAATACGTGTTAAAAAATCTGCTACTGTGTCGCTAAGCGTCATGTGGAATACCTCTCCTATCTCTCACGCATAAATGGAAGACCAAGGCTTGCGAGAAGAGCAAGACACATATCTTCTGTCTGTGCAGAAGTCACAAATGTAATGTTCATCCCTTGTTCACGCTTGACCTCGTCTAAATTAAGCTCTGGAAAAATCTGTTGATCTCCAATCCCGAGCGAGTAACTTCCCTTTCCATCCCCTTTTCTCTTAAAACCCCTGAAATCACGAATACGAGGGCAGACGATATTCGTAAAACGATCGAAAAAATCGTACATCCTTAGACCGCGAAGCGTGACTTTTAAGCCAATGATATCCCCCTCACGTAGCTTAAAGTTAGAAACCGACTTTTTAGCTCTAGTGACGATCGGTTTTTGACCAGAAATCAAAGAAAGCTCTTTCGTGCAATCTTGCACGACATTTTTGTCTTTTAGTGCTTGCGCAAGCCCCATACTAATGATAATTTTTTTGAGCATAGGAATGCACATGACATTGTTCAAAGAGAACTTCTCTTTGAGGCTGGATCTGATTTCTTCCTCGTACTTCTTCTTTAATCTTGACATGATAGTCTACTTTCGAACCGGTTTTTTTAGTTTCCTGTAGATAGACTCTTTACCATCTACAAAGCTCACGAGGGTTTTATCCCCCTCTTCGTCTAGTTTCACAAACAGCTTGAGTTTTTTTCCTTCTGCATTGCAAAGAGCTACGTTAGAAATATGAATCGGTAGTTCCATGTCGACAATTTGCGACTTGCTATTTTGATCCCGACTTTTCATATGCTTTTTTCTAACGTTGACACCTTGAACGAGAATACGCTCCCCTTTTTTGGCCATCACTTCACCCACTTTACCTTTGTCATTACCAGAAATGATGAGAACCTTGTCCCCTTTTTTAATCCATTTAGTTTTCAAACTTCCTTACCTCTATATCACTTCGGGTGCCAAAGAGCTGATCTTAACAAACCCACGTTCTCTAACCTCTCGAGCCACAGGGCCAAAAATACGGGTCCCCCTTGGATTTTGCTTGTCATCGATGATCACGCAGCTGTTATCGTAGAAACGGATCATAGATCCATCTTTGCGACGCACATAACTCTTTGAACGCACAATCACAGCTTTGACCACATCCCCTTTCTTCACGCTTCCTTTTGGTTCAACATCTTTGACAGAGCAAACAACAACATCACCAACGCCAGCATACCTTCTACGGGTGCCCCTAAGGACTTTGAAGCATTTGACTCTCTTTGCACCACTATTGTCGGCTACTTTTAATTGGGTTTCTTGCTGAATCACTTGGTTTCCACTCTCTTATTTTTTTATTTCCTTAAAACATCAATAACGATCCACCGCTTCAACTTGGAGAGTGGACGGGTCTCCTGGATCTTCACTCGACTGCCAACCTCTAAGTTTCCTTTCTCATCATGTACATAATACTTTTTAAATCGACTGATGACTTTCTTATAACGGGGGTGAGGATAAACCCGCTCAACCTTAACGGTCACCGTTTTATCCATTTTGTTTGAGACGATAATCCCTTCTCTTGTTTTTTGATTCTTCTGACTTTTCATACCTTTCCATCTTCGTTAAGAGTCTTCTTCTGTCTCAAAACGGTTAAGACGCGAGCACGGTCTTTCCTCTTTTCACTTATAAGATGGGGTTTTTCCACTTTTTTAGTGAGCCTAAGCTCACAGAGCAAATCAAAAATCTCTTTGCAAAGATCTTGATGCTTGATTTCAAGCTCTTCCATGGATTGAGAAGTCAAATCTCTCGCTTTCAACATCTGTTTTTTTGCTTCCTCAATTAAACGGTTTCCACTCTCTCAACAAAGCGAGTGCGATAGGGCAGTTTTGCAGCCGCCTTCAGAAGGGCAGTTCGAGCATCTTCTCGAGAGACACTCGCCACCTCAAAAAGGATACGGCCAGGCAGAGCAACGGCTACCCAGCGATCCGTTCCCCCTTTTCCCTTACCCATACGGGTTTCTGCGGGTTTTTTCGTGATCGGTTTGTCTGGAAAAATGCAAATCCAAACTTTTCCTCTCCGACTAAAATGTCGATTGATTGCCACACGACACGCTTCGATCTGCTGGTTTGTAATCCGTCCCCGATCGAGAATTTGCATGCCGTAATCACCAAAGCGAACAAATTGCCCCGCCTTGGCTTTGCCTTTCATGGTTCCTTTTTGCTGTTTACGAAACTTTGGTTTAGAAGGTATTAGCACCATTTTTTATCTCTTTCGATCCTCTTTAACCTTTATTTATCCAGACTTTGACACCGATTGATCCGTAGGTCGTCTCAGCTCTTGCTGTCGCATAATCAACGTCTGCTCTGAGGGTATGGAGCGGGATACGCCCCTCTTTATACCATTCAGTCCGCGCAATCTCAGCACCACCGATTCTCCCAGAAACAGAAATTTTGATGCCTGCAGCACCCGCGTCCAAGGAGGTTTGAATCGCTTTTTTCATAGCGCGACGGAAAGCAACGCGCCGCTCTAGTTGCTTGGCAATTCCACCTGCCACGAGCTTGGCATCTAAATCGGGTCTTTTAATTTCGGCAACCTCAATCCAGATCTCTTTGCCAGTAAGCTTGCTCAACTCCCGCTTCATGATTTCGATTTCAGCTCCTTTCTTTCCGATAACAAGACCAGGCCTTGCCGTCTGAACTGTGATCTCAATTTTCTCACTCATCCGCTTGATGACAATCTTAGAGGTTCCAACACAACAGGGCTTTTTAATTAAAAAATCCCGAATTAATTTATCTTCCATGAGCAAAGAGCCAAACTCTTGCTTGTTTGCAAACCAAACCGATTTCCAATCTTTTTTTAACGCGAGCCTAAACCCAATCGGAGATGTCTTTTGACCCATTTGTTTACCTCTCTAATAACTCTGCTTTCACAACAACGGTAAAATGGCTCATCCGTTTCATAATCGGAACGCGCCCACCACGACATTTAGATTTAGCTCTCTTCATCGTGGGACCTTCGTCTACTCTAATCTCTTTGATTCTCAAATCTCTACGCTGAACACCTAGAAGCGTTTCAGCATTCGCAACAGCACTCTTCAAGGTTTTGCTTAAAAAATGTCCTGCTTTCAGATTGACAAACATCAACTGCTTGAACGCCTCTTCGACTTGCATGCCCCGAATGAGATCTGCAGCCAAACGGGCTTTCCTAGGGCTGATACGAATATATTTTGTTTTTGCTAACGCTTCCATTCTGATTCCAATCTCTTATTTTTTAACCGGGTGCGCTTTAAACCATCTTGTGGGAGAAAACTCGCCCAAACGGTGCCCCACCATATTCTCAGAAATATAGACAGAGATAAACTTGCGCCCATTGTGCACATCAAACGTCAATCCAACCATTTCAGGCGTAATCATTGAACGCCTTGACCAAGTTTTGATCGATTTTTTTATTCCCTCTTTCGTATTTCTCTTCACTTTTTCCATCAAGTGATGATCAACAAAAGGACCTTTTCTTAGTGATCTTGCCATTAATACTTACCTATTTTTTACGACGGTCTTTGATGATCATTTTTTTACGCTTGGATTTCTTTACAGACCTTGTGCGAAACCCTTTTGTCTGCATCCCCCAAGGAGTTCTTGGAATGTAGCCGTTGTGTCTTCCTTCCCCACCACCATGGGGGTGATCAACGGGGTTCATCGCTGTTCCCCTTACCACAGGGCGAAATCCAAACCATCGATTGCGTCCCGCCTTGCCTTCAACGCGCAGACTCCATTCAGAGTTAGAAACTTCTCCAAAAGTGGCGTAGCACCCATCTTTCACCAAACGAACCTCACCCGAAGGCATTTTTAACGTCGCATAACCCCCACTTCGAGCCATCAACTGAGCAGAAAGTCCAGCTGAGCGCACGAGCTTTCCTCCACGCTTCGGATGCATCTCAACATTGTGCACGATCGAACCAAGGGGCATTTTACTTAGAGGCATTGCGCATCCTACCTTGTGGTAAGGGGCTTTTTCCCCTGAAATGACGCTATCCCCTTTTTTCAGCCCCTTCGGAGCGAGGATGTACCGTTTTTCCCCATCTTTGTAGTTGAGAAGAGCAATATGAGCAGACCGATTTGGATCATATTCAATAGAGGCCACCCGCGCTTCAATCCCATCTTTGTCCCGTTTGAAATCGATGATCCGATAGAGCCGTTTGTGGCCGCGACCACGATGGCGGCATGTGATGTGACCGTGATGATTACGCCCATTTGTGCGTCTTTTAGGAGCGAGAAGAGACTTTGTAGGTTTGACAGACTTACGACCGTTTCCAATACGGGTCAAGCTTTCATTAGATGGGAGAACAAGTTTTCTCTGCCCAGGAGTCGTAGGCTTAAACTTCTTTACCACTTTAGATACCTCTTCAAGCTAGACTGCTTCATCAATTGCATCCCCCTTACTCAGCGTGAGAACCGCCTTCTTAAAACCAGAGCGGTAGCCAAGACGTCCACGCACACGCCTTTTTTTTGGTTTGACGTTGATTGTATTTACTTTTGTCACTTTAACTTTCTTTTCTGCATAGATCGTCTCAAAAGCGCGGACGATTTCAGTCTTATTTGCCTTTCTGTCAACGAGAAAGACCACTTTGGGTTTTTCAAACCGCTTCAAACAGCGGTTGCTTTCAGAATTTTGAAGAGTTTCGAGAAGCGTCGCCTTCTCTGTGACATAACGACTTTGAATAGTCTGGTAAGGTTCTTTTTTTTTCATGATCAATCCTTTCTCAGTTTGCCTATCAATTGGTCGAAAGCGGGCTCAAAAACAACCAGATCTTGCGCCTTAATCACATCATAACCGCTCAAGCTCTCTACGGGCGCAAAGCTTGTTTTCGGCACATTGCGCATACTGAGATAGAAGTTGAGACGGCCAGACTCTTTCTCTTTCTGACCTAGGAAAAGCACTCTCTTACCAACCACTCCCAAACTTTTCAAAAGGGGGGTAACTTGTTTGGTTTTAGGCTTTTCCATCCCTTCAAATCTAAAGATATGCATAGACCCCTCCTTGATCTTTTCAGCGAGGAGAAAGCGGATCGCGAGACGACGCTCTGTTTGGTTGATCCGAACGCTCTGATCAAACTTTGGCTTTGGACCAAAAACAACTCCCCCTCCCCTGTACTGGGGCGCATTGATCGTTCCCTGCCTAGCCCGACCTGTCCCTTTTTGAGGGCGAGGTTTTGCGTTTGAATGGGCAATCTCTGATCTTCCTTTTGTATTAGCACTAAAC
>JANQSR010000171.1 GCA_028279205.1 Simkania sp. | reverse complement strand
CTATGAACGGTCTCTCAAAATACAACATCGATTCTCCGTAAAAAAGAGCTTGCTAAATGGGGAGCATTACAATGCCCCGTGATTTTCAATTTACAGGGCTTTCGATTGTAGACTAAGAGAATCTTTTGTGATATCAAAAATTAGAAAAATGGAATCGGCATGTCACCCCCCTTTCGAACCCCAATTCGAACTCCTCTGCAAATTGAGGAAGAGTACCCCATCGCTCCATTTCACAAACAGGTGATTCAACAAAAAAGGGAAATCGGGGCAAAGATCATGCGAAAGAATGACCACCGCTTGGTCATACTCGCAGGCCCTTGCTCTATACACGAAAGAGAAGCTACGGTTCAATATGCCTCCTTGATGAAGAAATTGGCCAAGCGTATCGAAGATCGGATCTTCTTAATCATGCGTGTTTTCTTGGAAAAACCTCGTACACAATTTGGGTGGAAAGGGTTTATTTACGATCCCAATCTGGATGGCACCTACGAAATCGAAAAGGGGCTCGTTCAAACGCGCGAAATACTTTTAGAACTTATAGAAATGGGTATACCGATTGCAACAGAGTTTCTCGACCCCCTTCTCTTGTATTACAATCAAGATCTTTTCACCTGGGGAACCATTGGTGCACGCACATCTGCTTCACAAATTCACCGTCAAATGGCATCTTACCTCACACTTCCCATTGGATTCAAAAACGAAACAGATGGAAGAGTAGATAACGCCATTTGCGGCGCTTTAGCTGCGCGCTATCCCCAAGTTTTTGTTGGTATCGACAAGCATGGCAGAGTGAGTATGGTCAAGTCAAAGGGCAATCCTGATACTCACCTCATTTTAAGGGGGTCTCACTCAAGTCCAAACTACGATCCAGACTCTGTTTCCAAGATAGTAGAAAGACAGCAATTACATGGATTAAGCTCCCCTTTGATCATCGACTGTGCTCATGGCAATTCGCAAAAAAAACCTCAAAAACAGGTTGAGGTTTTCGGTTCAATTTTAGACCAGATCACCAAAGGGAACCGGTCTATTGCAGGTGCAATGCTGGAAAGTCACATCGGAGGGGGAAACACCTTTTCAATTACCGATCCCTGTTTGGATTGGGAAACGACAGAGCAGCTCATCTTAAACGCTCATTCGACGCTCGCCCCCGTTTCTTGTGGAAAAAAATGTTAAGAATAGTCAATCTCTTCCAAGTTGATCGGATCAAACCATAAGATCTGTTTCCACACTTTGATCACCCCCTCTTTAGAGTCGACAATCTCCACTTTGTAGGTACGTAGCCCCTGCTTTTTAACATAATCTTGACCCACAAGGTAATGGCTCATCACTCCCCTTTTACAACGGATGGGATAGGTAAAGGTTTCCCGGGAATCGTCATGGTAGAAAGTCGAAAGAACCATCTGAAGTCGATCCAATCTGACTTTTGAAGAAAGAGACCATCTGATAATCAATTGTTGACCTATTGGTGGTTTTTTTTGGAGCGGATCGGGACTACCGACAAAAGTGCTTGCAAGAGAGTCCCGATTGACAGGGGTAAATTTTACGTTCAAGAAGGGGGATGAGCAACCAACAAAGAGCAGACAAGAAAAGAAAAGGATGAAAGGGCGGAATTCCGAGCTCATTAGGGATTTGAATCTTTTTCAGAACCGTATCGTGAGCCATCTTGAAGAAAGTGTCAATACTCTTTGTTTTTCTGATTCAAACAAGGGATGCGCTTGGCTTTCGATTTTACATTGACAGAAGGCAAGGTTTAAGCCTAACATCGAACCATCATGAGCCGTCTTGAAGAGAGTGTTAGTGGTATTTGCTTTTCGGTTGATAGAAAGAGTCTCCTTTTGATTAAGAGAAGGGATGTTCCCGTTTGGGTCTTACCAGGAGGTGGAATAGAACCTTTTGAAACGCCCGAAGAGGGTATTATACGAGAGTTCCAAGAAGAGACGGGGCTTAAAGTGAGAATCGTTCGCAAAATTGCAGAGTACACCCCCCTTTGCAGACTTGCGCACTATACACATTTTTACGAATGCGCCGTTATCGAAGGAACCCCTCAAACTGGAAGTGAAACCAAGGAGATCCGGTTTTTTCCCCTAAGCACCCTTCCCAAGAGGATGCCTCCTCCCTATCCCGATCAGATCGCCGACGCCCAGACCATGAGCCAAGATCTTTTAAGAAAAGAGATCAAAGGGGTGACCTACCCCGCTTTGATAAAAAACTTGATTCTGCATCCCATCCTCGTGATCCGTTTTCTTCTTGCAAGAATAAAGATCCCATTTAATACCTGAACTTAGTCAATCCCAATCATTTTCTGAGGATCGACACTCTTGTCAAATTCCTCTTCGGAAAGAAAGCCGAGCTCAAGAGCTGCTTCTTTTAGTGTTTTTTCTTCTAGATAAGCCTTTTTTGCAATCTGAGCCGCTTTGTCATACCCGATGATCGGATTTAGAGCCGTTACCAACATCAAAGAGGAATCTAAGTTGCTCTTGATTTGGCGGTGATTCGGCTCAATCCCTTTGAGACATTTTTTTGTGAAATTAATGGCACTATCCCCTAATAGCCGAATCGATTGAAGTAGATTATAGATGATCACGGGACGGTAAACGTTGAGTTGAAAGTTTCCCTGAGAGCATGCAAACCCAATGGTTGCATCGTTGCCAAAAACCTGAGCGGCTACCATTGAAAGGGACTCACACTGTGTAGGATTAACTTTTCCAGGCATGATTGAAGAACCTGGCTCATTTGCGGGAATGAAGAGTTCTCCGATACCACACCGAGGGCCTGAAGCGAGCCACCGAATGTCGTTGGCAATTTTCAAGATGGAGCAAGCAACCCTTTTTAAAGAACCGCTTATTTCAACCATTGCATCTTCCGCCGCAAGAGCCTCAAATTTACAAGGAGCCGAGATGAATGTAATTCCAGTGATCTCACTAATCACTTTAGCCGCACGCTCTGCATATTTAGGGTGGGCATTTAGGCCAGTTCCAACAGCTGTCCCCCCGAGGGCAATCTCTTCTAGGTGAGGTAGACTATTCTCGATCGCTTTTATGCCATGCCCAATTTGAGAGGCGTAACCAGAAAACTCCTGACCGAGAGTCATAGGTGTTGCATCCATCAAATGCGTGCGTCCAATTTTGACAATCCCTTTAAAAGCTTCCGCTTTTTCTTCGAGTGCACATAGAAAAAGGCGCAAAGAGGGGAGCAGCTGATTGCGTATTTTTAAAGAGGCCGCGACGTGCATGGCCGTTGGAAACACATCATTGGAGGACTGTGATCTATTCACATCATCATTTGGATGGATCGTTCTGTCAGCGCTAGAAGGAGTAGCAAGGGTTTCCCCGTAATTGCTAATCACTTCGTTGAGATTCATGTTGGTCTGGGTGCCCGATCCTGTTTGCCAGAGGGAGAGAGGGAAGTGGGCGTCAAGCTTTCCTTCTAAAATTTTATCAGTGGCCTTGACAATGATCTCTTTCTTCTCAATTGAGATCAAACCTAGGTTTGTGTTAACTATCGCAGCCGCTTTTTTCACAATTGCCAAGGCATAAACGACCTCAAGGGGCATTTTCTCCTCGCCAATAGGAAAATTCTCCTTAGAACGTTGGGTCTGCGCTCCCCAATAACAATTTTTGGGGACTTTCACTGTGCCAAGAGAGTCCTTTTCCTTGCGGCTTTCCCCACTTTTTTCCATAAAAAACCTACTTTTTGAATCGGTCAAAGTTTAAGCATTTCAGATTAGATAAGGAACCTAAATTTTTACAGCACCACAAGAGTCAAGCCCATACGACTGTGTTGAAAAAGTCGGTTTTCCCATCCAATTCGCATTTGAATAAAGGCTGTGTGAAATAGCAAAAACGGCAATGCCCACCAAAACCGACTCTTTCAAGCGGAATTCTCCTCCTGATGCAACAACAATAGGACGTGTCTTGAAAAAAGTGAATAGGGATGAATTGGAAACAGTTTTTCGAAATTGGGTAAGCACGAAGCTGTCTGGGAAAAAATCAGTGCAAGTGTCGATGGAAAGACCCTTAAAAATGTGTGCGATGAAAATGGTAATGCCATCTACATGGTAAATGTTTTTGCTCACGATGTGCAAAGGGAAAAACTCAATTTTCCCGCAGTACTTCAGGTTGGCTTACTTAGTCGCCTCTGAAAATATACGTGAATCCTTGTTTATCTGAGAGAAAAGCTTGATTTAAAGGTATTTTTTAA
>JANQSR010000148.1 GCA_028279205.1 Simkania sp. | reverse complement strand
GATTTGGTGGTCGATCTCTTGGACTTTTTTCCCAAGCCCACCCACCTGATCCATGAGCTCTTTGACATCCTCTCCCTGAAGCTTTTTCTCTCCAATCTGCCTGGCGTTTTGATTTTTTTGATTTTTTAGCTGCTCCACTTCCTGTTTGAGCAGGCGGATCTGATCATCTATTTCTAAAATAGGCTTGACACGAAGGGAGGGATCCTTAGTTCTTAGCTTGGCTTCGATTTTTTTGGGGTTTTTTCGGATCAGTTTTAGGTCAAGCATCTGCTTTTCTCCATTAAAAAACTCTATATTAGCAGAGGAGGAGTTTTCCTTGAAAGGAAGAGTTTTTACTGTTAAGATTGAGGTCTGTAAAACTAATATTTAAAATCAAAATTTTTGGGCTCATGAGTAATAAAAAGAAATTGAAAGCACACAGTCCGTTGATCCTCCGTTTTCATAGGCTCATGGATGCTTTTGCAAAATCGGACGACGATCGAGACTTTTATTTAAACCGTCTTGAGGGGTTTATCCTCTTTGCCGATTTGGATAAAGGGCTTGAAGATATTGATCGACTAGAAAAAGAGATTGGAGAGGATCCCGAGTCTTACCGTTTGATCCCGAAAATGACATTTTATGAGACAAAAAAACTCATGGAAGGGTTTGTTGTTGAAAAAGTTTATGACGTTGACACAAAGGAGAAACTGCTCGACATCATCCAGTCTAAGGAAGCGCGCGAAAACTTTCTCGAGTTTATCTACGACAATTTGACGGAACTTGAAAAGTGGCAGCAGTACTACCATGAAAGATCCCGTATCCGGGTGATTGAATGGTTGAGGAGTCAAGATTTTTCCTTTGTTTTTGAAGAGGATCTCGACATTTCTAAAACGGTTTTAGAAAAAGCCAAACAGTTTCTCTTCGATGCAAAGGTTCCCAAAGATGTTCAAACAGCCCGTGAGACGATTGCTGCAAAGGCGAAAACATACTACTCAAGCGAAGCGCTAAACCCAAGACCCAAACGGGGGCGGCCCCCCAAGCAGGTGGCAAAAGTTGATACCGATCCTAGTTACACGCTCGATATTTACAAAACCGTTCCCTCTTGGGGACGTGCCTTTCTCTATATGCCAGACTTTACGAGCTCTGCTGTGACATTTTCTGCTAAATTTGATACTGAAGCGCAATTTATTGCCAGCCTAAGGGGAAGCTCTCGCGTGAAGATCGACTCTCGATTGGAAGTGCTTTCACAACGCCTTGAATCGCTCCGTCGCTTATCTGATCGTCTGCGCTCCTCATCTGGACTAAATCTAGAAGATGAGACCGAAGCGAAGCTCTTTGAAACTGTCAGCAAGCAGAGTGGTCAGGATGCTCCAAAAAAAGGAAAGATTTCTAAAATTTTCAAGGGACTTTTGCCTAAAAAATCGAAAGATCAGGCCAAAGAGAGAGTTGAGCTTCAAGAGATGATCAAGAAGAAGAGGAAGGCGGGGACAAGACAGGTCGTTCAGATGAAGGGAAATAAGAAAAAGTGACCTTAGCAAAAAAAATAGAAGAGAGGGGACTCCTCGGAGAGCTTTTAGAAGCCTCTTTTGAGAGATCGGTTCACGAACTATCCCTTCAGACATTGAGGGTGATGTTTCGCTGCCGCTATGCCGATCACAAAATGCAGAAACTCGTGCGACAAAATAAGGGAGGAACGTTTCATCTTTGTGTGAATGGGCATGAGATGATTGGAGCCCTGAGCGCTCTGCTATTAACACCAGGCAAAGATTGGGGGCTTCCCTATTACCGAGATCGCGCCTTTAGCCTAGGTCTCGGATGCACGCTTGAAGAGCTTTTCGGCTCTTTTTTAGCTCGTGAAGTTCCGCACCATTCGGGGGGAAGAATGATGCCTGAACATTTTTCTCACAAAGAGCTGCGTATCCCTTGTCAATCAAGTGTTGTTGGCTCCCAGTTTTTGCAAGCGGTTGGCGTTGCCAAAGCGATTAGCCTCTCTAAAAGAGAAGAGGTTGTCTATGTCTCGGCAGGCGATGGGGCAACCTCTCAAGGGGATTTCCACGAAGCACTCAACATGAGTTGTTTGCACAATTTAGGTGTGATCTTTGTGATCCAAGATAACGGATGGGCTATTTCCGTGCGCGTCGAAGAGCAGACGGCAGGGGGGTCAATTGCCCCTTTGGCCAGAGGATACCCAGGTCTCAACGTGTGCACTATTGATGGGTGCGATTTTGAGCAAGTTTCAAAAACGATGTATGAGTGCGTTCAAAGAGGGCGCCGCGCTCTTGGACCCTCTTTGGTGGTTGCCAAAGTTCCCCGTTTGGGGGGGCATAGTAGCAGTGATGATCCCCAAAAATATGGACAAGGCTTTTCTCCTGAAGAGGAGAAAGATTTCGATCCGCTGCGCCGTTTTGAAAGATGGATCATCGAAGAGAAGCTGATGAGCTCAGATGAGATCGAATCGATGCGAGCTGAGGTTAAAGAGGAGGTTGAAAGAGCCGCCAGATCGGCAGACCTCGTGCCATTTCAGAATCCTGATAGAATCCTCGACCACCTCTACAAGCCTTCAGAGGTTCCGATTTACGAAAAAGAAGCAGACCGGGGCGAATCTTTGGTGATGATGGATGCGCTTAATCATGCTCTTGATGAGGAGATGGAAAGGGATGAGGGGGTTTTGATTTTTGGGCAAGATGTGGCACGTGGAAAGGGGGGCGTTTTTGGTATCACACGTGGTTTGACCGAAAAATATGGGGAAGATCGCTGCTTCAATTCTCCCCTTGCAGAGTCAACAATCATTGGAGCTGCAATCGGTCTTTCTCTTCATAGTAGCAACTTTAAACCAGTTGTTGAGATTCAATTTTGTGATTATATATGGACAGGAATCAATCAACTATTCAACGAGCTTTCTAGCTTTCACTACCGCTCTAACGGGGAGTGGAACTGCCCCGTCGTAGTTCGAACGCCCGTTGGTGGTTACATCCAAGGTGGACCTTATCACTCACAGAGTATCGAAGCCTTTTTGTCCCATTGCCCAGGTCTTAAAGTTGTGATGCCGAGCAATGCTGCTGATGCAAAGATGCTTCTAAAAAATGCGATCAGAGATCCAAATCCTGTGATTTTTCTCGAGCATAAGGGGCTCTACCGTCAGCGGCTCTTTTGCGCAAGAAGAGAGCCCACAAAAAGAGAAATCTTACCCTTTGGTCAAGCAAAAATTGTGCGTGAAGGATCAGATCTGACGATTGTCTGTTACGGGATGATGGTCTCTTTTTGTTATGAAAGTGTGCAGCAGCTTAAAAATGTTGAGGCTGAAATTATCGATTTGCGCACTTTGGTTCCTTTCGACCATGAGACGGTTTTGGATTCTGTAAAAAAGACTGGCAAGGTGTTGATTGTGCATGAAGCCCCTTTGACGTGTGGTTTTGGTGCTGAAATAGCTGCTCAAATTGCCGAAAAAGGGTTTGAGTTTCTCGATGCTCCTGTCAAAAGGTTAGGGGGGCTCGATGTTTGCGTTCCTTACTGCAAAGCACTTGAAGAGCGCGTTCTTCCTCAGAAAGAGGATATCCTTTCGGCCATCCAATCTCTTCTCTCTTACTAAAAAAAAGAATGGCATCTTGCTAGCTGCATGTGGTAGGATAAAGCCACATGGAAGGTTTTTGTCCTCTCGCATCTGGTTCCAAAGGGAACGCACTCTATCTTGGCAGCAAAGAAACAAAGCTTCTTATCGACGTGGGTATTAGTTATAGAGCTTTGGAAAAGCGGTTAGATGAAATTGGCGTTTCTATCAAGCAGATTGATGCTGTTTTGATCAGTCATGAGCACGTCGATCATACTCGTGGTCTTCAAAGGCTTTGCTCTCTTTCCAATCTTCCCGTTTTAGCTAATAGCGAGACGGCCAAAATGGTTATCGGTTCGCTTAAAACAAGACCCCCATTCAAGATCTTTTCAACTGGGGAGCCTTTTGAGTTTGGTGATATCGAAATCTGCCCGTTTAGTGTACAACACGATACGGTTGACCCCGTCGCTTTTACCTTTCGCTTGATGGGATTGAAGGTGGGAGTTTGCACAGATCTGGGATTTGTCACAACCCTCGTTAAATCCCATCTTCGCGAGTGCGACTACCTCTATGTAGAAGCGAATCACGAACCCTCTTTGGTCTATGCGTGCCGCCGCCCATCTATCTACAAAAAACGTGTCTTGGGAAGGCAAGGGCACTTATCGAACGACACGTGCGCCGAGCTTGTAGAAAGCATCAAACATCCCCACCTCAAACATGTCTATCTTGCTCACCTCTCTGAAGAGTGTAACCGTCCAGAGGTTGCCCTCGAAAAAGTGCATAAAGTTTTAGGGAAGGGTGTGAAAATTTCGATTGCGCATCAAGATAGGATCAGTGATCGCACGTTTTTCAAGTCGAAGTCAGACAAATCTTATGCAACAGTTGGCACGGCTTAAAATAAGTTGCCCCCATTCAAAGCGGAATAATCATTCCGTCGAAAGCGGCCTTTAATTGGATGTCCCATTGAGACTCCTCGATCATTTTTTCGTGGAGAGCCATCTTTCTTTGCAAATCTTCGTCACTGTGACTCGGATCATGATGGGTGATGATCCATTCTTTGCACCCAGTCTGTCTGATCAAAGCGGTTGCATTGGAGATCGAGGAGTGTCCCCATCCCGTTTTTTGCCTGTACTCATCAGGAAAATATTGCGCTTCGTGGATAATCGGATCGCACCCTTTAAGAAACTCGATCAGACTCAAGTGTGGTTTTAGGAGGGGGTGGTTTTGGTCGATCTCACAAGGATCTCCATGGTAGTTGAATAAAACTTCATTGTCTGTGATGTAACCGATCGTTTTTTCAGGTGTTTTGATTTTGAAACCTACCGTTAACCCTGGGTGGTTTGTAAAATGGCTATCGACGATCAGACCATCGATGGAGACTGGATCATCGCTTCTTAGATCTTTGAACGTTACATCCGCCTTCATCTCATCGAGACGGACGGGAAAGTAGGAATGAGCAAGCATATCTTTAAAGAGCTCCTTTGTGCTTTTTTCAAACCCAATAGGTGACCAAACAGAGACTTGGCACTCTGACTGATAGAGTGGTTTGAAAAAAGGAAACCCCGTAATGTGATCCCAGTGGGTGTGAGAGATCAGCAGATTAAACAAGCGATGTTTTTTCAAGTCGATCAAGTTGCCCAGCTCGCGAATTCCCGTTCCAGCATCAATGATGATCATGCTTTGATGGTGGCTTACTTCCAAACAGGAGGTGTTTCCTCCGTGCTTGAGATATTGGGGTCCCGATACAGGACTAGAACCACGGGTTCCCCAAAAACGGATGTAGGAGCTTGGTTTGAGAGGTCTCTCTTCGTTATCTCTCATCTCAAGAGTCTTTCTCCTCTCTCTTTTTTACATTCGCTAAAATTTGTCTGGGTCGATTCCCCTCTTTAGGGCCAATCACCCCGCGAGATTCCATCTCATCCATTAGTGCAGCTGCCTTATAGTAGCTAAGGTTCATCTTTCTCTGCAAAAAAGTGGTGGCTGCTGTGCCCGTATTTGTGACGATTTCATACGCTTGCTGGTAAAGATCGCTTGCTGGTTTTTTTTGTTCCTCGTTCATTCCCTCTTCAGGAGTCATCTGATCAAATGAGTTGATCAAGTAATCGGTAGGGGCTTGGCTCTCGATATAGGAAACAACCCGATTAATATCCTCATCCCGAATGAAAACACCCTGAGCCCTTGTTAAATTAGACGTGTCGGGAGGCATGAATAGAAGATCCCCATTTCCAAGCAGGCTTTCAGCCCCATTTTCATCGAGGATGATCTGGCTGTTCACTCGACTTGCCACCTTGAAAGCGATGCGCGACGGAAAGTTTGCCTTGATAAGCCCTGTGATCACCTCTCTTGAGGGGCGTTGTGTTGCCAAGATCAAATGGATGCCGACAGCACGTGCCATCTGAGCAATGCGGGCAATAGGTGTTTCCAAATCTGTGCTGGAAACCATCATCAGATCAGCAAACTCATCGACAATGGCGACGAAGAAGGGCATTTTTCGGGGGACTTCAAGGAGAAGCTCCGCCTCCTCTTTGAAGTTGGGCTTACGACTGTTAAAAGCGTACACATTCCTGAGTCCCAAACGTTTGAGAATTTCGTATCGATTTTGCATCTCCTTGACAAGCCAATTTAATGCAGCATAGGCTCCATGCGCTTCGGTGATGACGGGGGCAATCATGTGAGGAAGATTTGAGTAGGCACTAAGTTCAACCTTTTTAGGATCGATTAAAAGCAGGCGAATCTCATCGGGGTGCGCCGTCATGAGCATAGACATTACAATACTGTTGATGCAAACCGACTTTCCTGAGCCTGTTGCTCCCGCAATGATGCAATGGGGCATTTTGGTTAGATCTGAAACAATACTCTCCCCTGTTACCGTCTGTCCAAGCAAAATCGGGATGCGCGCTCTTTTCTTCTTTATGTACTCTTCGAGCATCTCTTTAAAACTGACCTCTTGTGGAAAAGGGGAGGGGATCTCAACGCCGACGACCGCTTTTCCAGGAATGGGGGCGATGATTCTAACCGATGCTGATTCGAGGTTTAAGGCAATATCATTTTCGAGAACTTTTATTTTTTGAACTTTTACTCCCGTTGGAGGGTGCACTTCAAATGAGGTAATTGTCGGACCGCAGTTGATCTCCCCAACTCTTGCTTCTATCCCAAAACTTTTCAACGTTTCCTCGAGCATTCCCGATTGTTTTCTAAGTTCTCTTTTTAGAGAGGGCTGATCCGTTTTTTTAGGATGTGTCAGAAGGTTTAGGGGGGGGAGTTTGTACCTCTTATTATATGTGCCTGCACTGTGATAACCGATCTTTTTTGAGGTAAGACGGGGGTAAGGAAGCGGCTTTCTATCAAGCATAGTTGTGACTCTGATCTCCTCTTTCACTCGTGCTTGCTTACTCTTTTCTTGCTTACATTCCTCTTGTTTGAAATCTTGTAATATTGGAGATGTTTTGATCTCAAAAAGCTCTTGATTTTGCACAGTTTCTGGTTTGGCTTTCAAATCTTTGATCACTTTGAGAAAAAGCGCATGGGAGGCTTTTAGAAAGAGGAGAACCTTTTTTAGCACAGTCGAAAGTTGAGTGCCTGTAAAGAGAATCAGAGAGAACAGCCCTGTAATCGAGAAGGTGATACAAACTCCTGTGTTGCTCAGCAGATGTTCGAGATTAAAGGTTGGCAGGTCATAATAGAGATAGTAGAGTGGAACTCCGCCCAAATTAAAGCGAGTGACCCGATGCAGGGTTGGATGATCCCCCACATAGACTTCAGAAAAAACCCGGTTTTGAAGAAAGGAGAAGAGGGCTCCGTTTGTTTGAGAGACGACATTGAGAAGCAAGCAGACTGAAAAGAGAAGGGAGGCAAAATAGACCGTTTTGCTCCGCAATTTGGGTCTCTGCTCATCTACCAAAAAAGACCACCCGATCCAGGCGAGATACCCTATCAAAAAGTAGCTGCTCAGGCCGAATGTGTACATCAAACCCAAAGCGGTAAAGTGACCGACGAGTCCGAGCCAGTTGGCACGAGGATCCCTTTGTACAAAACTCAAAACAGCCAGAAGAACAAGCAAGGCAAGGCTTAAGATAAGGAGCCCCTTAAACTCGGAGCGGGGTTTAGAGGTGGGTTTTTCAGACATATGAGCTTTCTCGATCTTTTTACTTATATTATTAGGTTAGCCATGGATGTCAAACATCAGATTGGTTTTTTTCTTATAAAGGCTCTGTAGCAATAAGGAGAGAAGAGACCTTAGAGATTCTCACAAATGGGGCGAACGACGGGTCTCGAACCCGCGACCTCTGGAACCACAATCCAGTGCTCTAACCAACTGAGCTACGATCGCCAATGACTCAACCGAATATTTTGCCAATCGATCTGTTTTAGGTCAATTCCCATTCTTTGACCGTCAGGAGGGAAAAGCGGAGGTGAATTGCCCACAGAAAAACTGCAAGAAAGAGGAGGGCGGCAAGGGGCATGGGAAAGGAGGAAAGCCCCAAAGAGAACATCCATTTTTTGGGTGCGTTGGTCACGAGTGTCAAGAGAAGCTGAGAATAGGCTTCCAAAGAGGTGAGGAGAATAGGGAGAAAGAGGCTCAAAAGGAGCCATAAAATCAACAGGCTAAAGAGGGTCGGAAAAAAAAGATTGTAGAAAAGTCCGATTAGGGGGAATCGATGGAAGTGGAAAAGGCAGAGGGGAAGACTAAAGAGTAATACACTGAGGTTGAGTGCCACCACTTTTCTTAAGTAGGTTGCGATCAGACTTGCCCATTGATCTATGATGGGGAGAGATCTCAATTCAGCTAATTTGCGTTTGGGCAAACATTTGCGCAGCCACTTCTCGATGCAAGAGTAGAAAAGGAGAATTCCGAGTGTTGCGGCAAAACTCAGCTGAAATCCGATATCTAGAACAATCAAAGGATCGATCACAAGTGCAATGATAAGAGCAACGCCCAAAGCGTTGAGTGCAGAGCTTGGCCTCTTAAATAGCTCTGCACTCAAATAGACTAAAACTCCAACCCATGCCCGACGAATGGAAGGAGCCTCTCCCATGTATAAAAAGTAGGCCGACATCAACAAGATGACGCAGAAAAAGAGCAGTTTTTTGGGTAAAAAATTTCTAAGTAGAAAAATAGTGGTGCCAGTCAGAATTGCAAAATGAAAGCCTGAGATCGCAAGCAAGTGGCTAAGGCCAATCTGACCAAATTGAAACAGTTGAACCCGGTTTTCTTTCTGGCCCGTCAAAAGGCTGATCATAAGATCCTGAACCTCTTTTTTATCAAAGGATCTTTTGGCCCATGCACGCATCTTCTCTTTTGCTTGGAACCTCAGCTCGGCCCAACTCTTCTGTTTAAGAGGGGTCCAAACACTCTCTTTTTTCGTCTTTAAGATGAAATGGCGTGGACTCTTCTCTTCTAAAAAAGCGTGATAGATGATGTAGTCTCGATCCCCAAGGGGGCGACTCTTTTTCTGTTTCATCTGGATTTGACAATTCAAACGGTGAAACGTTTGGCTATCTGTGTGAAATGTGCGCAGTTTTCCCTCATAAATGAGCATCGATCCAAAGGGGGATTGTCCCCTCTTGATCTCTGTGATGTGGAAGATGCCCGTGCCTACCGTTTGCTCTTTGAGGTGGGGATTGGAACACAAAGAGAGGGAGTAGAGGTATCCCAAAAGGATCACAATCAAGGTTGATTTTTTGGGAAAGAGCAAAGCAAGCAAGCAATAGGCGAGATGAAAACTGAGGCAAATACCAACGAGGAAAGCGATCCCATATTGAAGAGCTGGGTATCTGCTCCAGAAATAGATGAGAAAATGGCGACCTTTCTCGATTTGCATATGGAGGTATAAAAAGTTAATCCCCAAGTCTAGCTCATCAACATCTATTTCTTGCAACTTAAATTTCGATTTGCTCTAACTTAAGGCTTACTTTTGGGTGTTTTGATCCTCCTCATCGAGAGGTTTGTGTATCAAACGCGCCCCCCTGATCCCCGTTGCATAATGAAAGATCCAGTTGATCATCACTGTGAAACGGCTGCGATAACTGACGAGGTAAAATACGTGGATAAAACCCCAGATGATCCACGCAAAAAATCCTGAGATAAGCATTTTGCCAACGTAGCCAACCGCCTTGTTGGTTCCAATTGTCGCAATACTTCCCTTATCAAGATAGCGGAAAGGGCGTCTTTTTTGAGGAGAAGTTCCCTTTTTAATCAGTTTCGAAACATAACGTCCCATCTGAATCGCTGTCGGGGCAATGGCTGGAAGAGGGTTTTTATCTTTCCCAAGCACAAAAGCGGCATCACCGATCACAAAAATTTCTGGATGCCCTTTCACTGTCAAATCAGGTTCTACGATCAATCTTCCTTGGGCGTTCAAAGGGACATCGAGCGTTTTTAACAGAGGAGCTGCTTGATTTCCAGCTGCCCAGATGATGTTATGAGCCTGAATGAAACGGCCTTGCACACAGACCCCTTTTTCATCAATTTGGTCTACTTTCTGCCCCGTCATCACACAAACGCCCATCTTCTCGAGGTCTCTTTTTGCTTTTTTAGACAGCTTTTCTGGATAAGAGGGGAGGAGCTTTTCTGATGCCTCCACAAGGAAAATCTTAGATTTTTCAGGTTTGATGTGCCGAA
>JANQSR010000128.1 GCA_028279205.1 Simkania sp. | reverse complement strand
AGACCAAATTGGATTCAATGACTCACCAGCGATCGCTTCGATTTTCTCACTGAGCACGTCGACTTTATCTAAGCCACCTGTAGATCTCAGCATCATCAGGTCTGCCGTTTTTGGAAAGTCTAAGTCTGGAGCTTTAAGATAGTGGATTTTGTCACTCATAAAGTTTTACCAAATTTGCTTTAAGTTGAATTGCCATTTTAACATATGAAGATTATTTATTTGAAATTTAAATGATTTTCTTGTCTTTTTTTGTTTTCACTGAATTAGAACTTCAATTTTTCGACCTCTTGCTCCAGGGGTAATTCTACCAACTTATTCTCTCATAGCCAAGAGAGCCGCTTCTATTGATTTGCCCAAACTTTCCTCGAGAAAACCTCAGTTGGTTCTTTTAGATGCGACTGGCGTTAAAATAGTCGCCTCTGAAAATATACGTGAATCCTTGTTTATCTGAGAGAAAAGCTTGATTTAAAGGTGTTTTTTAATATAAGATATGCATAGAAATTGCGATTTTTACCCAAAACCTTGCAAATTTTATGATTCCAAAAAAGAGAAACCATCTTTTTCAACACAGTCCAATTTCCCCAAAAAGTGCTCAGGCACTTTAAAAGTGAATTTTAATGCCCTTTTTCGCCTTAAGCCATGAGAAAATTTTTAATCCTTGTTTCCTTGATGAGCCTCTTTTTGGTGGCACTAGTTGGCTTCTCTCAAGCGACTTCTAAGAAAAAAAAAGGGAAAAGGCCGCTCGTCTTGGTCAGTATCCCCCCTTACATTTCAGTTGTTCAATCGCTTGCAGGTGATAGTGTCGAGGTGCAAGCCGCTTTAGATCCAGGCTTTGATCCCCATTCGAATGAGATCACCCCCCAGAAGATGCAAAGAGTTGAGCAGTGCGATTGTTGGATTGGCATTGGAGCTTTTTACGAAAAGAGAGTGCTCGATTCTCTAAAGCAGCTAAAAAAGAGCCCTTGCACTCTTCAACTCAATGAAAAAATCGACTACCTCCCCTGCCAGGATGGTTCAGACTCCCCCGATGCTTGCCATTTTGATGTGTCAAGCTCGGATCACGCTGACCAAGATCTCCATTTTTGGATGAGCCCCCGCCGTTTGATCGATCAAGCAGGTCGGATCAGCGCGACCTTATCGGAGATGTTTCCAGAAAATAGTCCCTTGTACGAACAAAGATTATCCGCCTATATCGGAGAGATCAAGAGGGTGCATACTAAAATCTCTTGTCAGCTTGAGCCTTATAGGGAAAAGGGGCTCCTCGTCTCACACCCCTTCTTGGGCTATTTTTGCCATGACTACGGTTTACGCCAAATCTCTGTTGAATGTGAAGGGAAAAGTCCTACAGCTGGTTTGGCCGACTCGATCCTCCGCTTCGCTGACAAGTGGGGTTTCCAGTGCGCTTTTATCTCTTTGCAGCACGAACATAAAGGGGCGCTTTTGATCGCCGAAAAGCTTAAATTAAAAATCTATGAGGTCGATCCCATGGGAACAGATCCTTTGGACACAATTCAAAAAGTTGTCAATGACATCACAAAAAAATAGTCATCCCGTCATTTCTTTCCAAAATGTCTCTTTTACCTATGATGGTCGCATCAACGTGATCAAAGGAGCAAGTTTTGATGTTTCTCCAGGAGAGTTTATCGGTATCATTGGCCCTAATGGAGGGGGAAAGACAACAGCTCTTAAGCTGATGCTTGGGTTTTTGAAACCAAAAGAGGGGAAGATCGTTCTCAGAGGGAAGGTGGGGTATGTGCCGCAGGCAAGGGTTTATGATCATCAGTTTCCAATCACTCTCAAAGAGGTTGTGATGACAGGCTCTCTTTCCCTGATGAATCTCTTTGGCAAATACCCGAAAGGGGTGAGTGATAAAGCGGAAGAGTGGCTCTTTAAATTTGACCTTCAAGATTTGAAAGACCAAGCTATCGGATCTCTTTCTGGCGGTCAAGTGCAAAAGGGCTTGATTGCCCGCGCTTTGATCTCAGACCCAGAGATCCTTCTTCTCGATGAGCCGACTGCTAATATCGACGTGATGTTTGAAAAACAGATTTTCACCTTTTTGCAGGAGCTCCGAGGAGTCAAGACGATTCTCGTCGTTACCCACAACTTCGATGCAATTGCTCAGAGTGCAGAGAGGGTGATCTGCTTTCAAAATGAGGTTTCATCAATGCAGCCTAAAGAGGTTTGCAACCATTTTTCGATCGGAATGTACCATCAGACAAAAGGCTCTTTAGATGATTGAACTCTTTACCGCTCTTTTCACAAGCCATTTTTTGAAAATGGCCCTTCTTGCCAGTCTCGGTGCCTCCGTTGCTGGGGGGATTGTGGGAAGTTATGTGGTTGTAAAGCGGATTGTCTTTATCAGTGGAAGCATTGCCCATTCTGTTTTAGGGGGGATGGGGGTCGCTCTTTATCTGAGCCGAGTCTATCAACTCACTTGGATAAAGCCGATCTATGGCGCTTTTGTTGCGAGTATTTTATCTGCGGTTTTAATTGGCTGGATCCGTCTTTATTATCGGCAGAGAGAGGATACGGTGATCGCCGCTCTCTGGGCGTTTGGAATGTCAATCGGGGTGATTTTCACTTCGATGACCCCAGGTTATAATGTCGAGTTGAACAGTTTTCTAGTTGGAAACATTCTCTGGACGAGCAAAGCAGATTTATACACCCTTTTCACCTTGGACATTTTAGTCCTTTTGGTCTCCTTCTTTTTCCATCGCCGCTTTCTCGCCATCTGTTTTGATGAAGATCAGGCTGCTTTGCAGGGGCAAAATGTCAAAGCACTTTACTTTTTTTTACTCACACTTGTTGCTATCACCGTCGTCTTGCTGATCCAAGTTGTGGGAGTGATCCTGGTCATCTCGCTACTATCCCTTCCAGCCGCGATTGCCAATACCTTTACCCACCGTCTTTCTAAGGTGATGCTCGTTGCTGTCTTGATCGGGATGTTGATCTCTTTTTGTGGCATTTTTCTCTCATCTGCCCTCAATTGGCCTCTTGGAGCTACCCTCTCTTTAAGTGCAACGGCACTTTACCTTTTTAACCTGATAAGACGCAAAGGGTAGACTCGCCCAAGGCAGATCTTTTTTATATAAAATAAAAAAATTGAAAAATAATTCCCGATCTTACATTTAAGGGATTAAAGCGAATTGCGTTTTATGAACTTGGATTTTTATCAGGAGTAAAAGAATGAAAAGTGTGCCAAAAGCAAATCGAGCCCATTTTTGTCCTAAATGCACGGCGATTGCACTCGGGTCTGTTTGGGCGGCTACCATCCTTCTTACTGGATGGATCTCGATGAGCGGGTGGGGAAGTGATTTTGTCGGAGTCCTCTCTTCCATTTACACTGGATATAAATCCTCCTTTGTCGGAGGAATTATCGGTGGGATCTGGGGCTTTGCTTTCGGTGGGCTCATCGGTTTTTCTTTTGCCGCTATCCACAATCGGATCGCCTGCCACTAAGCGATAAGGGTCTTTTTTTACGCTTAAAATAGCGTCTATTTCAAAGATGAGAAGCACACAAAGCTTTAATGTCGGATGAGTGAGCTATACCCTCTTTTTTTTGAGCCTATCTACAAAGACTACCTCTGGGGTGGCAGGAGAATTTTAGAAAAGTTTGGGCGGAGCAAGCCACCTGGCGTTTATGCTGAGTCGTGGGAGATTTCTGATCGCTCTTGTGAGATGAGCATCGTTGCGAACGGAAAGTTTCGAGGAGAGCCTCTTCACACGCTTGTTAAATCTCACTCCAAAGATCTGTTTGGCCATCAAACAGGCTTGGGCTCTTTTCCTCTGATCTTGAAGCTGATAGATGCACATGAAAACCTCAGCATTCAAGTGCATCCGGATGATCTCGATGCAAAAAAATGGAGTTTGGAGGCTAAGACAGAGGCGTGGGTCATCCTCGATACAACTGAGGATTCGGTCGTCTATGCTGGGTTTAATGCGGTTTATTTCCGTGAAGAGATCGAGCAAAAACTTTCAACAAGAGAGATCTTGACAATGATGCGCACCATTCCCGTAGAAAGAGGGGATGTGGTTTTCATTCCAGGGGGTCGGTTGCACGCCATAGGCAGAGGGTGTCTTGCTTTAGAAATTCAGCAAAACTCAAATACCACCTACCGCGTTTACGACTGGGATCGTTTGGACGATCTAGGCAGACCTCGAGACTTACACCTCGATTTTGCCAAAAAGGTGATCGATTATACTGACATAGAGAGCCCAAACAAGGATCCGAAACTTCTAAAAGATTCAAACACCCACAAAAAGTGGAGCCTACTTGAAACGCCCCATTTTAACATCGAAAGGTGGGTTCTTCACTCTTCTATCGACTGGCCACAAGAGGGCAGATTTGATCTTCTCTTTTTCTGCTCGGGAAAGGGGCTCATGCAGTGTGGCTCCCATTCCTACCCCATCAAAAAAGGGATGACCTGTCTTGTGCCAGCCCACTGCCAGTCTCTCCGTTTGATCTGCGATCTCGATCTAGAGATT
>JANQSR010000113.1 GCA_028279205.1 Simkania sp. | reverse complement strand
CCTCTTCATCTACAACTGGCAGAGCCAAAAGGCGGTGGGATTCGAGAAACTCTACTGCCTCTCTGAGTCTCTGTTTGTGATTTAGATGAATGGGATTGACTTGCATAACATCTGAAATAGGGGTTTTTAGATCGGAAAGGAGTAATTTTCTGGTTGGAACCACTCCGACAAGTCTTTCTTTGCCATCAACAACGTAGATGTAGATGATCTCTTCATCGACACGCTTTTTTCTCAAGAAATTGAGCGCCTCTTCGATCGTTTGATCTGCATAAATGACCGTTTGGACTGGATGGATAAAATCGCAAATGGGTCTTGTGTAGTTGACTTTCATAAAGTGATGATAACCTTCAATCTCTATCCCATCCAATGGGCATTGATTTTTTTTATGTCAACGGTCTCATACTCTCTCAATCGAGAAAGTTCTTTAATTAGGTTGTTTTTTTAGATTCGATCTGTAAAATCAGGGTTTAGGACGCTTTAAATGGGACTTTTCTTTCATGAATGTGAAAGTCTCCGAGAAAACCAGCAAAGAAATTTGGAAAACTTTCGACCAAATTTCTAATTCCTATGATCCCCTCAACGCCCTTCTCTCTTTTGGGATTGACACCCTTTGGAGAAAGAGGCTTACACAATTTCTTCCAAAAGGTGAAGACATTCGCTTGCTAGACCTCGCAACGGGAACGGCGGATCAAGTCATCGAGATTATCAAAAAAGCCAAACAGGTCAAAAGTGCTTTGGGGATCGACCTATCCCAAGAGATGATTCGCATAGGACAAAAAAAGATCATCGACAAGCCCTACGCACACCGAGTCAGCTTGATGGAAGGGGATGCAATGAATATTTCCATGCGTGATGAGTCGGTCGAATGTGTCACCATCTCTTTTGGGATCCGTAATGTCGAAGATGTTGAAAGGTGCTTGAGTGAATCCTTACGTGTTTTAACCCCACGAGGGCGATTGCTTATATTGGAGTTTTCTATTCCCCAAAATAGAGTGCTAAGAAGGCTCTATCTTCCCTATTTGCGCCATATCCTTCCGCTCATTGGAGGAGCACTTTCCAAAAATAGGAAAGCCTACCGCCATCTGAGCTCAACAATTGAGAAATTCCCCTATGGAGAGCATTTTTGCTCCATTTTGAGAAAGGTTGGTTTTGTAAGGGTCAAACACTATCCCATGACTTTGGGGATCACAACTCTATATGTTGGAGAAAAAGTCCCTTGTCAAAACGAACTTTAACTCTGCGCGCTCTCATAAGGCAGGCCTTAGCAAAAAAACCCTTTGAGCCCCAAAAGGTCAGGTTAGAAGAAAAAACCTTTGCCTGCGCGAGAATCAAAATCCCCATTCCAGATATTGATCCGCTATCTTGGCTTGCAAGCCAAACAATTTACCCCAAAATTTACCACGAAACCTTTGATCCAAATTGTAAAATTGCAACGGTTGGTTGCGTTTACAAGATGGATAAGGTTCCCCTTCTTAGCTCTTGTAACCCACCTGTTCGATTTTTTGGTGGAATGGACTTTTTCGAGCGAAAATACTCCACTTGGAAAGGGGTGCCAAGCTGTCTTTACCTCCTTCCCTTAGTTGAAGTGGAAAAAAAGGAGCATGCGACCTATCTCTACATCAATCAAACCGATAAAAACCTCGACTTAAAGGAGCTCCATTTTGATTTGAGCGAAATAGATCTGATCGATCAGAAACCGATCAAAGCGCGTAACATCCCCACTTACTCTGTTTGGAAAAAAAAGATCGATGAAAGTTTGAACTCCATCAAAAGAAACCTTTTCGATAAAATCGTCCTCGCCAGAGCCTCCCTTTTCGAATTTGAAAAGTCCCTCAATCCCCTCACATTTTGCAAAACTTTGCGAGCTAAGTCCCAAAAGGCGACTATTTTTGCTTATCAGTTCTCTCGAGAAGAGAGCTTTGTCGGAGCGACTCCCGAAATTCTCTATCAGCGCGCCAAAAGATCGATTAAAACAGTCGCCATTGGTGGAACCAGACCAAGGGGAAAAAACAAGCAAGAGGATCAAGCCCTAAAAGAGGAGCTTTTACTCAGCTCTAAAGATCGAAAAGAGGTTGATTTCGTGAAAAAAGGGATCAAGAGAGCACTTGAGCCCCTCTGTCTTTCTTTCAAAGAAGAGAGTCAGCTCCAGATTATCCAAACATCGACGGTTCAACACCTTTTTCACTCCTTTTCAGGGCAGTTAAAGCAGACTGTTACCGATGCTCTGATACTCCAAATGTTGCACCCAACTCCAGCGGTTGGAGGCTACCCCAACGAAACCGTGATGAAAGAGATCAGAAAGGTAGAAACATTTGACCGCGGTTGGTATGCAGCACCTATCGGTTGGATCTCTAAAGAGGGGGCGCACCTTTCTGTTGCCATCCGATCAGCCCTTATCCGAGACAAAGAGCTTTGCCTCTTTGCTGGGACAGGAATTGTACCTGGCTCCTGTCCTAAAAAAGAGTGGGAAGAACTCGGGCATAAAATCTCACAATTTAACTTTTCGAAACAGAATGAACGATGACACAGCCAGACTCAATGCACTTTGGGCAGAGTTTCTCGTAGAAGAGCTTATCTCTCAAGGAGTCGACTATTTTTGCGTCGCTCCAGGACTTAGAAACTCCCCTTTGATCATTGCTATGAGCAAACACCCGCTTGCCCGCCTATTTGTCCATTTTGATGAAAGAGCCCTTTGCTTCCATGCACTCGGCTTTGCCAAAGCGACAAGCCGAGTGGCCGTTTTGGCCGTGACCTCTGGAACAGCTGTTGGAAACCTCTTGCCTGGGATCATGGAGGCTCATCACAGCTCTGCTCCCCTGCTTGTAATCACAGCAGATCGCCCCGCAGAGCTGCGCCATACAGACGCAAACCAGACGACCGACCAAGTTAAAATCTTTCAAAATTTTATGCGCTGGCAGGTAGATTTACCCTCTCCAGATAGGAGTATCCCCCCCTCTTTTATCGGTTCGACAATTGCGCACGCTCTTTCCAAGTCAGAGGGTGTGAACAGTGGGCCTGTTCATCTCAATTGCATGTTCCGAGAGCCCCTTTTTGAAGATAGAGAGCCGATTGCGCCTTCTAAAGGATCGGAAACATCGATCTTCCAAGGGGAGTGCTTTCTCTCTAAAGAGCAAACAAAACAGGTATCAAGTGAGCTTTTAAAGCATAAAAAGGGGATCATCATTGTTGGAGAGATTAAAAGTCACTCCTCCTTAACCCCCCTTTTTAGGCTCTCTAATCTCTTGAAATGGCCCCTTTTTCCCGACATCTTATCTCCGATACGCTCCCATTCTCACATGGAAGAGATAATCGGGTATTGCGATCTGATCTTAAAAAGTCTACCGATAGATGAGAGTTTTTTACCAGATGCGATCTTGCAAATGGGAAACCGTTTTGTTTCAAAAAAGCTTCTCAATTGGATCACCTTTAAAAAGCCAAAGTGCCACGTGCAAATCGTTTCCAACGCCCATTTTGCAAATCTTACCCATTCAGTAACTCACCGAGTGATTGCAAATCCTTGGCACCTGATCGAGCACCTTTTGCACCATTTACCCTGCCAACCCCCCTCTTCTTGGTCTTCCGACTGGCAAAGACTGAATCGGACAACCAAAAAAGCTGTTGCAGATTTTTTTAGGCGAGAAAAGGCTCTTACAGGCCCCTCTTTTTTCCATCACCTTCCCTCTTGGATCCCAACCAAAACTCCCCTTTTTATTGGAAATAGTTTGCCTATCAGAGAGGCCGACTCCTTTTTCTTTCCCCT
>JANQSR010000040.1 GCA_028279205.1 Simkania sp. | reverse complement strand
TTTTAATGACCTGAGCGTTGACTGAGAGATTGAGCCACTCATCGTTTACGTCGAAAGTCTCAACCTCTTCTCCCCCCATATTGTAAACTTTTATCTCAGCCACGGTGACGTTTCCTCTCAAGCACGTTACGCTTTTTAACCGATTTTCTAATGAAGAGAACTCCCTCTTTTGCACCTGGAACTCCCCCTTCGACAAGGATGATCTGTTTTTCTACATCAACTTTGACAACTCTTAGGTTCATCAAGACGGAACGCTTGCCCCCCATGCGCCCTGCCATACGCTTGCCAGGAGCGCACCGACCAGGTGTGCTGCGCATTCCTGTTGAGCCCGCACTTCGATGAAACTTCGAGCCGTGCGCTCTGGGCCCCCCTTTAAAGTTGTGCCGCTTCATGACTCCTTGAAATCCCTTGCCTTTCGAAGTTCCAATGACATCAACAAATTCGATATCGGAAAAGTAATCTACCCCGATCTCTTTTCCAACCTCATAGCCATCTAAACTTTCAACTTTTGATTCGAGCAGACGGAGACGGGGATCGACCTTGGATTTTGCAAAATGGCCGACAAGCGGCCTTTTAATATTTTTTTTTCTCGACCGGGGAACTTTGATGCCACCGAGCTGAACGGCCTGGTAACCATCCTTATCTTTATCTTTTATTTGGACGATCACATTTGGCTCCGCTTCAAGCACAGAACAAACGATCAGATTCCCTTTCTCATCGAAGATCTGAGTCATCCCTTTTTTCTTACCAATCAAACGAAGCGACATGAAATTAAAACCTAAAAAACTTTTGCTTTTTCAAATGTTTATCGAATCAGTAGAGCATTATTCACACTTAAGCTTTAAAAGAAAACCAAAAAAGACAGAAAGAGTTCAAAAGTGGCTGAGATAAGCTTAACTTAAACAATGAAGGCTAGCAAATCTGATCTATTTTGTCCAATTAAAACCTTACGAAGCAACAGTTTTTTTTAACGAAGGGGGCTAGGGGGTGATCAGGAGCTCCTGGGCATCTGAAATGAGCGCAGATAGGCCTCAACTTCCCGATCAACCTTGTGATCCAAGATAAATGAGATAGAGAAAATCGCTAGCAAGAGACCCAAGAAGAGAAGAATCCAGAGCCACTCTTTTTCTGTTAGTCGTTTTTTTCTCAAACCCAATCGAGACCCATTGATTTAAAGCTCATGGGATGCGCAAAGTAGGTGTATGATTCCTGCTTTTTTCATGCACTACCCAGATCGAGGCTACGTGAAGAATAGACTATAAGTCAACACGGTCTTTTAACCGAAGCCTCGATTTGTAAAAGAGTTGCTTTAATTTACCACCTTTTTTGCTTTCAGAGACCTAAAAAAATAAAAATCTAAAAATAGAATCTATTTCGTCGTCCCTGAAAATCTCTAATTTTGCAAATTTTATCAGGCTGTTTTTGAGCCGCGAGGGTACTAAGGGGGACTGCCTAGTGGCTGTTTTGATCGAGATGTTTGTGATCCCGTCGGGTGAGTAAGCATGCGGCGAAGGATCAACTTCATGTTGTTCCCTACCCGGGCACAGCAGTGCATTTAGGCAATCACCT
>JANQSR010000020.1 GCA_028279205.1 Simkania sp. | reverse complement strand
GAGACCACTCCGCTCTCTTTAACAGAGACCTGAGAGAGGGAAAATTCTCTAACTCTTTGATTTATATTAGTTTGAAAATAGTTCGTCCTGAATAACTCGACCACATCTACTGAGATTTTTTCCAGGTAACTTCTGTAAATAGACTGCTCATCCGCTAGATTGATAGGCTGTTGGTCACAAGCAATCTCCGCTGATAAAACCTTTACATATGGAATGGTCATTTATTTTTAATATTTTTGTTTTTTATTCACGTATTATATCAAAATAAATAAATTAATTCATTTAATAAAATTTTTTTTAATTTTTTTTCTAGAATGAAATTAGAACGTTTGGGGAATTTCAGGACTGTGTTGAAAAGTCGGTTTTTCCATCAAATTCGCATTTGAATACCAGCTGTGTGAAATAGCAAAAATGGCAATGCCCACCAAAACCGACTCTTTCAAGCCGCTTTTTTTTGAGATATCATGCAATTCATTACCTTGGCTTTTAGATACACCTCTACTGTCTGAGTCGACTTTTTTCTCGAATAAAGGCCTCCCTTATACAGCCTTGCTAGCACGTGCAAAGCAGATCGAATCAAAAAGCGCAAACCTAGGAAAGAACTTACTGAATTGGTTTTGGGATCTATGGGTTTTTCTATATGAAGAAGGGATTGAACCGACAAATAAGGGAGTGTTCATTTAACTGTGTCGTAGATAAAAAAGGGAGGTTAGAGCTGGGGCTTTGAGAAGAAACTGACACAGTTTTATGAACGGTCTCGGGAGGCCTGGCTCCATCAATCCTAGACAGCTCCTAGCCCCCCTTGAACGCATACACCTTTGAAATTTTCACGAGAGGCTCAGAGTGACAAGAAATTTTTTTGGTAAACTTGAGGATCTTATGACGATATAGCAGAGGTATCACCCCTCAAATCATCACTGAAAAATGCGCAATTGATACGCCCAGCCTTTCCAACCGTGGCCTCCCACTCCAGCTCAGGCTTATTTAACAAACCAATCACCTTGTTGTGAATTGCTTTCACCCCTTCGTAGGCATCAGGATCAATCACTTCAAGAGTTCCAAAAGACTCTGTTGAGTCTACATTTCTTCGCCAGCGAGCACCTAACGTAGCATTTTCAGAGACTTCTCTCCGGTAATAAAATTCAATTTCATCAGCATACTCCAAAAAAGTATCGTTGATTCGTTGGGGTACCATCTCCCCTTTCTTAACAACGTCTTCCTCTGTTGTTTGCACGAACGTCTTATCACGTTCTTTGATAGAATCCCACCTTACTTTATCTGGTGAGCTCACATGCAAAACTTTGATCCCGTAACCTTGACCTTTCAAAAACTCAAAAAATTTACCCGTTTTCTCACTTGAACATGTCGTTCCAAAATAGAATCCATATTTTCTCTTAATCAAATTCGCCACCAATAAGTGAGACGCAGCATTTGATCCAGGCCTCCACTTCGTGTAGGCATTCTCTCTTACTTCATGCGATCCATCCCCTTTTTCTATGTCAGCTACATAGGTTCTATTCTGCCCCTTCAAACAGACATCATCGGGACAAACGTATGCATAATGACGACCTTCACTCATCTCTTCTTCCAATTTTTGTCTAAGAAGAGTTGTTTTTCCCGCACCAGGTGATCCAGCAGAAATGACTGCTAAACTGTTTTCAACAGGATGATTCTTCATCATACCCTGAAAAAGATCGTTAATATCTGATTCCAAATTTTTAACTTCATCTGGAGTATATCGAGTAAGGTTATCAAATCCCCCTCCACTCAAAAAATTTTCAAGAAGAAGCTTGGGAAATGAATATGAATAGGATGGATTGTAGATTTGACTTAAATCGCAAACATCATCGCCTAATTTTGTTGTCACCATGGTCTCCTTTTTTTTAACCAATCGGACAAACTCTCGCACAGAAAACAAATTAAAATCAATATATTTTTACGCATTGGATGAAAGCGGCTAGACTTTTTCCAGACCAGCCACTATGATGGTTAATTCATCGGGCTACTCGCATCGGGCTACTGGAAAAATGGCTTACCGTTTGATGCTCCTCATCACTAGTTTTGTGATCGTAGCTTGGGGACAGCCCGACAACGGCTTGTTTCTCTGTTTGCTCGCGAGTAGCTGCGGTTTTGCTTTTTTTTGGGTTCCTCTCCTCCATTTCAAAAAAAAAGAGCGATTTTGGATAGGAACAGGTTGGTTTACCTCAGTTCAACTCGCGCAACTCTCTTGGCTTGCCGACACAAACTACCAAGGGCTCTATATTCTCTTTGTCTATTTTGCGCTTTCTCTTTTAATTGGAATGCAATTCGGACTTCTCTGCTCTTTGTTTCCAAAGCGGCTCTCTCTCAAGTTACACCCCCTCTTGGGCCTAGCAGGGGGATGGACCCTTTTGGAGTGGGTTCGTCTCTACGTCATGTGCGGGTTCGCTTGGAACCCGATCGGCCTTGCGATGACAGCCCTTCCCACAACCTCTCAAATCGCTTCGATAGGGGGGGTTTATGCACTCTCTTTTTGGACAGCCTGGGTTAACCTTCTTCTTCTCAGTGCTCTTGTCAATCGGAGCTTAAGACGGGGTCTCACCACTGCTTTTGCCCTTCTCATCCCGTTTCTCTTTGGTCTGATCCATATAAAATACCACGATATTAAGCCTAAAGAGGGGGTGTTTCGCGCCGCTTTGATTCAGACGGCTCTTTTGCCCCATGAAAAGAGTTATTTCCGCGACAAGCCAAGTGCATATGTTTCGCCCTATGATCAATGGATCTCGATCATCGATTACCTAGATAGGGAACAAGCTTCTCATGTGGAGCTCATCGCCCTGCCTGAGTCTGCCCTCCCCTTTTCTGCGCGTGATCCGATCTACCCTTACAGAGAGGTGGAAAAGATCTTAAAAGAGGCCTGGGGCTCTTCCGACTGGTCCTACCTCCTTCTTCCCCCCTTTGCTGAAAAGGGGGAGGAGTGGTATGTCAACAACCTTTTCTGGGCGCGCGCTTTCGCAGACCACTATAAAGCCGAAGTTGTGATCGGCCTCGAAGATCAAGAGGGCGGGAAGGGTAAGAGCTACAACGCCGCCTTTCACCTCTTGCCCCAATCAAAAAGGATCGATCGGTACGAAAAACGGATCTTACTCCCTTTAGCAGAATACCTTCCCTTCCCCTTTTTAAAGCCGCTTGTAAGTCGGTACGGGATCTTAGATTTTTTCACCCATGGAACCCAGGCGAAAGTGTTCAAAGGAAGAATGCCCCTCTCTGTTTCTATTTGCTACGAGGAGTGCTTCGGCCATCTCATCCGAGAGGGAAAACTCAAAGGAGCCAAACTCTTTGTCAATCTAACAAACGATGCGTGGTATCCTCACTCACGCTTGCATCTCAAACACTATCTTCACGGAAGGGTTCGCGCTATTGAGAATGGAATCCCCCTCTTACGTGCCTGCAATACAGGGGTGACAGTAGCTGTCGACAGCGTCGGACGAACGGTCGGTCAATTCGGAAGTTGGCAAAACTTAAATCTGAAAAAGGGGGCACTCATCGTTGAAATCGACCGCTATACCTACTCGACTCCCTACACCTATTTTGGAGATACCCTCATCGTGGGCATCTCGCTACTCTCCGTTTTATACTCCCTCATTTTGGCCCCTCATTTTGTCTCTAAGAGATGCCAGAGCTGACAATATCGTGCATGTGCAAAAGACCAGCGAGCTTTTTCCCCTCTAAAACGGGAAGCATCATCACTTTTTTTCCTGGATCTTTCTGCATCAATCTCAAAGCCTGCCAGGCGAGAATATTTCTATCGATCGAAATAAAATTAGAGGTCATCAAATCGGACATCGATCTTTCAAAGATCGACGCTCCCTCTCTTTGAATAAACCGGCGCAAGTCTCCATCTGTAAAAATCCCCTTCAAGTGGCTTTTCATATCGATGACGAGCAAGCAACCACACCTTTTCTCAGTCATTTCAACAATCGCTTCGCGGAGTAGCTGGTCGGGAGAGCACAAAGGCATCCTCTCTTCGACAAGCATCAGATCATAGACACGGGTTGTCGTCTTCTTCCCAATCGCTCCTGCAGGGTGATTAAGGGCGTAATCATCAAAGGTCACCCCCCTTGCTTGCATCAGCGCAACGAGTAAAATGTCTCCAAAAATAAGCTGAACGGTGCTCGATGTCGTCGGTGCCAAATCGAAAGGGCAAAGCTCTTTGACAAAGGGCAAACAGATCGCAACATCGCTTAAATCGGCAAGATGGGAGGAGGGGCTTGAGACCCAAGCCGTGAGGATCATCCCCCTGTTTTTCACAAGGGTTGCCAAATCCAAAAGTTCCCGATTCTCCCCACTTCTACTAATGAAAATCATCAGATCGTTTGGGCTAATCATCCCGATATCCCCATGCAGGGCATTGATCGAAGAGAGGTAGAGTGCGGGAATTCCGGTTGAAACCATGCTGCTTGCAAGTTTTTTTGCGACGATCCCACTCTTGCCGACACCAGTAAAGATCAACTTGCCCGTGCAGTTTAAGAAAAGCTCAAAGATTTGCTCGGTCTTTTTCTGGTCGAGAGAGCCGAAAAAGTGATCTAAATTGAATTTGTACTCTCTAAAAAGGTTCTCTAGGCTTCTGAGTTTCTCTTGATTTTGCATGATAAGATCATATAATGGCATAATTTGGTTTGAAAAGGAAGGCACACAAGAAAAAATGGAAGGCACACCTATTACGATTGCAAGGGGGGATGGCATCGGCCCCGAAATCATGGAGGCGACTCTAACGATTCTCGATGGAGCCTGCGCTAAGCTCGACTATCACGAGGTTGAAATTGGAGAGAAAGTTTACTTGAGCGGACACAAAACGGGGGTCACAACCTCGACTCTTGAGACGATTCGCAAGACAGAAGCTTTCCTAAAAGCTCCCATTAAAACGCCTCAAGGAGGGGGATTCACGAGCTTGAATGTCACCATCCGCTCTATGTTCGGCCTTTTTGCTAACGTCCGCCCGTGCCGCGCCTATTTTCCGTTTGTTGACACCCACCATCCCGACATGGATATTGTGGTTATCAGAGAGAACGAAGAGGATCTTTATTGTGGCATCGAATACCAACAATCTCCCGATGTTTGCACGGCAATCAAGCTCATCTCTGAAACGGGATCTGAAAAGATTACCCGCTTTGCCTTTGAATACGCAAAACGGAATGGGCGAAAAAAAGTCACCTGTTTTGTCAAAGACAATATCATGAAACTCTCCGATGGACTCTTTCACAAAGTGTTTGATCGGGTTGCCAAGGAGTATCCAAAGATCGAGCACGATCACTGGATCATAGATATCGGCGCGGCAAAACTTGCGCACACGCCCGAAATGTTTGACGTGGTTGTCATGCCAAATCTATACGGAGATATCCTATCTGATGTGGGCGCGCAAGTCGCGGGATCTGTCGGCCTCGTTGGATCGGCAAATATCGGCGAGCATGGGGCGATGTTCGAAGCGATCCACGGATCAGCTCCCCGTATTGCAGGAGAGAATCGCGCAAACCCCTCGGCTCTCATCCTTGCCTCGGTCCTGCTTCTCATCCACATTGGTCACACTCAAGAGGCGACGACGATTCACAACGCTTGGCTAAGCACCATCGAAGAGGGGGTTCACACCTACGACATTTTCAAAGAGGGGATCAGCAAAGAGAAAGTGGGAACCCAGGAGTTCGCCTCGGCTGTTGTCGACCGTTTGGGTCGAATGCCTAAACAACTCAAGCCCGTCTGTTATAACACTGCGAGCCCCAAAGGGAGGTTCCCCTCTCTAGCAAGAAGAAAAGAGGGCTTACGCAAACTCGTCGGAGTCGATCTCTACGTCTATGCAAAAAAATCTCTCGATCTTTTCGAAAAAGAGGTGAGCCGTCAAGATTTCAAACCGTTTGAGCTCGACATGATCACAAATCGGGGCGCTCAGGTCTATCCAAACGGGGCTCGGGAGACGTTTTGCGTCGATCAGTGGCGGATTCGATTGATGTCGAGCGATAAGTGCACACAAAGATCGATTGTCGACCTTCTCAAAAAGGTAACAGAATCAGGCTGGGATATCATCAAAACGGAAAACCTATACACATTTGATGGGGAGCCAGGCTATTCATCGGCTAAAAGATGATCGATCCCCTCTTTTCCAAATTCTGTTTGACCTCTCCTAGGAAATCGCATCCGTACATCCCATCAAAAACCCGATGGTCAAATGTCAAAGAGAGTGTGAGTATTGAACGAATTTTTTGAGCCTCTTCTATCACGACCACCCTTTTTTGGATCGCTCCTGCGCCAATAATAGCCGCCTCAGGAGCCCGAATGATGGGAAATCCAGCAACCGCCTGGGAGATGCCAAAATTGGTCAAAGTGATCGTGCCCTCTTGAACATCTTGGGGATCGAGCCTCCCTTCCCGAGTTTTTTGCGCAAGCTGGGCGATCTCTTTCGCGATTGCCCCAAACCCTTTGTCTTGACAGTTCCGGATCACAGGAACCATCACCCCTTGGTCAACGCTCACGGCGATCCCGAGATTGACAGACCGTTTTAACGTGATGGCGCTCTCTCCAAAAGAGGAGT
>JANQSR010000009.1 GCA_028279205.1 Simkania sp. | reverse complement strand
TCTCCAAACTGGCTCTCTCCACTATCTCCAACCTCTGCTTGCAAAGAGATCGGGTGCTGGGCGATTTTGTAGATCTCGCGCACTCGATCGGGGGTTAGCCCCAATTCAACCGCGAGCTCTTCAGGTGTTGGCTCCCTTCCCGTTTCCATCATCAGTTTCTTTTGACCACGGAGCACCTTGTTGATCGTTTCGATCATGTGGACTGGAACCCGAATGGTACGTGCCTGATCGGCGATGGCGCGGGTGATCGCCTGACGGATCCACCAAGTTGCATAGGTTGAGAACTTATAACCGCGACGGTACTCGAATTTTTCTACCGCCTTCATAAGACCCACATTGCCCTCTTGGACTAGGTCGAGAAAATCGAGGCCGCGATTCGTGTACTTCTTGCCGATAGAGATGACGAGACGCAAATTGGACTCAACCATCTCCTTTTTGGCTTCTTGGCTCTTATCCATCCACCGTTGCAACATCCGCACATCTTTTTTGAACTTATCGAGCGTGCGCCCCGCCGCGAGCTCCCTTTTTGAAAGCTTCCGTTTGGCAGACAAGAGTTTTGCTTTGGCAAATCGATTTTTTTCTGCTCTCGGCTCTAGTTCCTTGATCTCTTTTTCAAGTCTTAAAAATCGGTCATAAGAGGAGAGGATCATCTCCCCAAAATCTTCAATGATGGTAGAGCGGAAATGCATCCGTCTTAGATAAGCCTGAGTGCGGATGATGCATTTCTCGATCTGTTCAGAGAGTTTGACCCGCTCCACTTTACTGAGCGTCTCATCTTGAGCCTTGCTGAGGAGCTGCCCTAAAGTTTCATCCTCTCTCTTGAGAAGAGAGCGAAGGCGAGGAAGCATTTTGAGAAAGAACGGTTTGTCCTCAATCTCTTTTTCGGCCACGATCTTGTCGAACCGCTCCTTTCCTTGGATGAGATAATGAGCAATCGAGATCGCTTCTCGAAGAGAGTAACGAAAGCGCATGATGATCTTTTCGATTTGGAGAAGAGCTTTTTCGATCCTTTTGGAGATCTCAACCTCCTGCTCTCTCGTAAGAAGGGGAACTGATCCCATCTCTCTCAAATACATTCGCACGGGATCGTCCGAATGCCCTTCCGAGCGCTTGGGAAGGGACTCCATCTCTTGAGCCTCTTTTTTCCGCTCTTTTTGCCTTTCGACTTCTGATTGGTTGAGAATCGGAATATCCATTCCACTGAGAAAGATGAGCACCTCATCAATTTGCTCAGCAGAATCGATCGTCATGGGGAGGACTTCGTTGATCTCCTCATAGGTGATGTGCCCTTGCTCTTTGGCAATAACAACGAGTTGGTCGATAGTCTTTTGATGTTTAGGATCGAATCCCTGACTGAAAGAGGATTTACTCATGCTTTCCTAAAAAAGATCCTGGCTAGAGCCAAACCGTTTACCCCACAAAGTTGCTCTCTTTGAGAAAATAGACATTATGCACACCGAATTATAAAAAAAAAGTTAAACGAAAGCAAGGGCTCGCACTTTGAGATAAGGGGTTGATTCTACTTTAAAATAAAAAAATTTGACTGTAGAATCGGCCTGTCTGAATCCCGATTATCCAAAAAGCACTTTGTAAAAGTCAAGGACAGAAAGTTAAAGAATGCAACTATTTGCTGAAGATAAGGGGGGATCCATCTCTTCCGACCAAGCTATCAAAGGCAAAGATTACACCTGCTCTGAGTGCAGGGGGGTTCTTCGTGTCAAAGAGGGGCTCTATCGACGCAGACACTTTTTTCACATGGCGCGCTCTCCCCTTTGTCGACACAGCCAAAAGAGTTTGGTTCACCTCGCCGTTCAAAGAAAGATTTTAGAGATCCTTTCCGAAGAGTCTCTCTTTTTGGAGCATCCGTTTCACCAAATTAATCGGATTGCCGATGTTTTTTGGCAAGCGAAGGGAATCATCTTTGAAGTGCAGTGCTCTTACATCCCTTTAAAGGAGGTCAAAGAGCGCATGGCAGATTATGCCTCTTTGGGATACCGCGTCATTTGGATGTTGCATAGCGCACGGTTCAACCGAAAAACCCTCTCAGCAGCTGAGCATTTCTTGCGCCCTTCCCACGCCTATTTCACATCGATTGATCAAAACGGCAAGGGGATCATTTATGATCAGTACGAGATTTTCTCTTTAGGAAGACGGATCATGAAAGGCTCCCCTCTTGTCATCGATCTAAAGAAACCTTTGAACATGCAGAAAAGATCGATTGTTAAGGGGGCTGAGTTCGAGCTTTCAGCCAAGCTGAAGCGTCTCCTTCGCTTTATTTATAACCTAATCTTGAAATGGGCAGGCAACTAGCCTCAAAGATCAACTGGATAGAGGTAGTCGTGGGAGTGTTCATTTAACTGTGTCGTAGATAAAATTTGCAAGCAAAACAGATCGTTACCTTAACCCTTTTATGCACGGGGTCTG
>JANQSR010000002.1 GCA_028279205.1 Simkania sp. | reverse complement strand
ATCGATTGTCGCTTTGATTTCAGACTCGCACCTAGGCAGCTCGGGGGATTCACAAGTCATGTGAAGCTCAAACCCATCTCTCCATACAATAGTACATGCTCCAGGCTTCATCCCTTCAGTGTTTGTTTTTAGCAAAAGAGATTTTCTTCCCTTTCCCACAGAGAGTAAAATACCATTGCTTCTTATCTTTACGGCTTGTTTTGGCCACGGAAGCGGATAAAAATCTTTTTCTTTGTAGGGATAGCGTATCTTCTTGTTTTTCTGTCTGACTTTGCGGATCGTATCTATATTGGCTAGAAATTGAGCTACTATCATTTGGATTGTATGACTATAAAGGGCATATATTCCCCCTTTAGTCGCCTTTTGCAAGTCATTTCTATCTGGCCATTTGCTTTTTTCATTCCTTGCTTTTTTGTGGGTTGAAACACAAAAATTCCAAAGGCGTGCAGCTTCTTTCTGTCCTTCGGTTAGAACTTCCTGAGTCTTTCTGGAAAGTTTCTTGAGTCTGATGATCTTTGTCTTTTCCACTTCCCAAAAAATATAGAAAAAGCAGCTTAAAATCAATGTGCTTTTAACCACGCTCTCATCTCAATCTCCTAAAGGGGATGAGAATTCCCGCGTGGGTTTAAGAGAGGCTCAATAGATGTCCCGATTCCAGATAAGCCTGTTTGTAAGAAGCCCAGTTATCCAGACAATCAGTCCTCCCCAAAAAGCCCCCCAAAAAGAGCGGATATGAACCCCATAAGAAATTTCGCTTGCAAGCCAAAAAGTGAAGGTGTTGATGACTAGCAGGAAAAGACCCAAGGTAAAGATGGTAATCGGGAGGGTTAGAAGCGTTAATATTGGACGCATAATCGCATTGATCAGACCCACAATTAACCCGAACATAAGAGCATCAAGTGTGTTTTTGACCTCTAACCCAGGCAAAAGGTGAGCTGTTGCAACAACGATAACCGTTGTTAAGAGGATACGAATAATAAAAAGCACCATATCTGTCTATTCTTAAAGATGTTTTTCCATCGCAACATTGATCAAGCTTCCCGCTTTGATCGATTTCATTTCGCGAGAAGTAAAATTATGGGTAGCCATAAAGCTTTTGTTTTTACTCTTGTTTGTAACTTTAATTTCTGCTCTCTTTTTAAGGTCAAAATTTTTCGAAATATCTGAAATTTCAAGAAGATCTCCCTGGTCAATCTCATCGTAATCGCTTATATTTGAAAAGGTAAGAGCCAAGATACCGAAGTTAATCAAATTCTTCCGGTGGATTCTCGCGTAACTTAGGGCAATGACCGCTTTGACCCCTAAATAGCGGGGAGAGATCGCGGCGTGTTCACGACTTGATCCTTGTCCATAATTACTTCCACCCACTAGAAAAGAGCCAGCATCTTTATATTGCATGGCTCTGTCGTAATAGGTTTCATCGATCTGAGCGAAAGTAAACTTGCTAATCTCTGGGATATTACTTCTAAAGGGCAACACTTTCGCTCCTGCGGGAAGGATCTCATCTGTCGAAACATTGTTTCCCATTTTTAAAAGGACAGGACCTGCAATGCAATCTTTCAATTTATCAAACTTCGGAAGGGGTCTGATATTAGGTCCCATGACGAGCTTTTTTTTTCCCTCTTTCTGGGAAGGTGGAGGGGTTAACTCATCAATTTGATAGATTTTTTCTGGTTCTTTGTAGACTGGATAGTCCATTTTCAAATCGCGAGGATCAACAATTTTGCCCTCCATAGCCGAAGCGACCGCAGTTTCAGGGCTGCAAAGGTAAACTTGATCCTCCTTTGTTCCAGAGCGACCAGGGAAATTGCGTGGGTTCGTGCGCAAGCTGATTTTACCCGTAGCTGGTGCCTGTCCCATCCCGATGCATCCATTGCATCCCGCCTGATGGATCCGCGCACCTGCCCGTATCAATGAAGAGAGATACCCTAAGGAGGTCAAATTTTCAAGAATTTGCCTTGAAGTCGGATTGATATCCAAAGAGACGTGGTCTTGAGACTTTTGCTCGTCGATGATCATAGCGGCAATGGCAAAATCGCGTAAACCTGGATTCGCAGAAGATCCGATCATCGACTGAAAGATAGGTTTGTTAGCAACCTCTCTAACGGGAACGACGTTTCCCGGGCTGCTCGGACAGGCAATCAGCGGTTCTAACTTTGAAAGATCAATTTCATCGTGCAAGTCGTATGTGCAGCCTGGGTCTGCTCTAAGTTCGCTCCACTCATCCCCTCGATTGTGCAGTTTCATAAACCGCTTGATCTCTTTGTCAGAAGGAAAGACGCTCGCCGTAGCTCCTAGCTCCGCACCCATATTGGCGATAACGTGCCGATCCATGGCAGAGAGTGCGTCTAATCCAGACCCGTAATATTCGATGATTTTCCCAACTCCCCCCACCACATCGTGTCTTCGAAGCATTTCTAAAACAACATCCTTGGCACTGACCCAATCGGGCAATTTTCCTTCGAGCCTAACACCCATAACCGAAGGCATTGTAACGTAGAAAGGCTCACCAGATATCGCAAGAGCCACTTCAAGACCGCCTGTGCCCATTGCGAGCATTCCCAAACTCCCTCCAGCGCAAGTGTGGCTATCCGATCCGAGTAGTGTTTTACCAGGCTTGCCAAATCGCTCCATGTGAACGGGATGACTAACCCCATTGCCCGCTTTACTAAACCAGAGACCAAATTTTTGCGCTGCACTAAGGAGAAAGAGGTGATCGTCAGGATTTTTAAAATCGTTTTGGACGATATTGTGATCTATATACTGGCAAGACACCTCTGTTTTAGCCCGCTTGAGATTCATCGCTTCGAGTTCCAGCATGACCATCGTTCCCGTTGCATCTTGGCAAAGAGTTTGGTCGATTTTGATTCCTATCTCTTCTCCTTGAACCATTTTCCCCTCTAATAAATGGCTCTCTAGGAGTTTTTGAGTGACATTTTTACCCATCTTTTACTATTCCTGCTACATTTTTGCTTAGCTTTTGGGAGATAAAAAGTGCTAGGCTCCCATTCGCTTAAAATACTTCAACTGAGATTTTTTTGAAAATTTTTATAACTTAAAATTTAAGTGTGCTCTTTTATTCTAATTAAATGAGAAATGGAGTCGCTCTTTTGCGCCAGTAATATTTGCCATAGTCATAGGTCAACTGGCTCCCTTCTGAAACTGGTCTGTTGGTAAAAACAATAATACGGGTAACTCCGTTTAGAACGACCCATCGAGAGCTCATATTTGGCGCGTGGCTATGGTTGATAAACCTTGTGAAGTTCCCCTTTTTTGCCGCATCGATCACAAAAGGGGTATTTTTAGAGCCAGCCATGTAACCAAACACATAATCGTTTGAATCGATCCTTTTCAGACTCCGCCTTTTCACAATGCCTGTGTATTCGCCAACGTAGGTTAAAGCGGGAAGATCCTGGTTAGCAAAGACTCCATATCCGATGGCTTGATCAATATAACGGACGTAGACGTGATCACCCCTCGAGCTTAAAATCGATTTCTGATGCAAGGCTAACGTCCACCGGTTCATCTTACGAATGTTTTGCTTTCTTAACTGCTTTTTCGATTTGTCAACAGCCCACGTCAGTGTGTCTGGATACTTAAATTCAAGAGACTCGATGTACTCAATTTTGAGCTTTTCCTCAAACTCTTTGATTGGAATCTCATATTTTTGCCCATCTCTATTTCGATAGATAGTGATAAGGGGGAGACTTCTTTTGGGTTCCAAAAAGGGGATAAAACTCTTGCGTCCTAAAAATCGGGCTAAATCAGCCGGGAGCATTCCCCACGCGTTGACCTTTTTTTTTGAAAAACCACTCGCAATCAACTCTTTAAATTGCTCCAATCTATTTTCGATGATGGCCAAATGAAGTAAGGATTGCCCCTTCTTGTCGGATCCATACCTGCCCCACTCTCCCCTTTCAAACTGTTTAAAGTTCTCGTCAAACTGTGATCTTCTATGGAAGTTTAAGCGACGCAAAAAAGGGAGAGTAAAAAACATTGAACACCTCTAAACATGCTTTACGATTGTGAATCGATGGCCAGAAATCTATCCCAGGCATCTCAGTCGCTTTAATAAAAAGGCTGCGCATTTCAAAATGCAGATAGAAAACTTGCCTTCCTTGAGAATTTTATCCTAGTAGGGAATATCTTGCATAGGAAGCATTTCTAGGGATAACTAAATTGTCAGGGCTTTTTCATGCTTGGCCATTCCCAAACTCTCTTATGGTAGGATATCTAAACCCATGTTATGATATCGTACACCTTCCCCGACAAGAAGCCGTAGAATGATCTCCGCTTGGCCGCCTCTTGATATTGCGCAATTGCGTTTCAAGACTGCCTAATTGACTGACAAATGTTTGGGGACTCTCTAGATCAAAATCGAGTACCCTCTCCCTAAGATCATGTAGTTTATTGATTGATCTTTGAGAAATTCCAGCGTCGTCACCTAGACCGATCAAAGCATCCATAGAGTGGGAGAATACCAATAGATCTGTTGAAAAAATTTTTAATGCTCCTCTTCCATGTAGATGATGATCGCTTTGGTATTGACTGTACTGATTGGTGATAATGCGTAACCGATCGATTGATTTTTCGCACCACCTTTCCACTAGATCTCTCGGTCGACAGAAACTCTGTCCAACCTCCATTTTCCTCTCATTTATCTCCATACACTCTCTCTGGGAATAGGGGTTAAGCCATTGCCTTCCGAATCTAGACAGTCGCCTCTGAAAATATACGTGAATCCTTGTTTATCTGAGAGAAAAGCTTGATTTAAAGGTATTTTTTAATATAAAATATGCATAGAAATTGCGATTTTTGCTCAAAGCAAATTTTATGATTCCAAAAAAGACAAACCATTCACAAGGCAGGCTTTTTCAAAGT
>JANQSR010000193.1 GCA_028279205.1 Simkania sp. | reverse complement strand
AATTTCCTCCTTGTAAAGATCGTTTACAAGGAGGAAATTGAGATCATGACCCCCCCTTTAAACGAAGCGGGTCTTCGTTTGATCACTCTGCACGCCGAGCATCAAGAGCTCATCGAAGTATTCAATCGGGGGCTTAAAACCGCTCGCAAATCGGGCACTTACGACAAACTTCTTAAAAAATGGGGGCTCGATTAGGGTTCCAAACGGCAGCGATCATGCTTATTGTACTCTTCACGCACGAGACGGAGCTCTTCAGGATCAAGGGGAGACTTTTTTAAGTTCCAGATTTTACCCGCATAATTTTCTATTGAAACATCTGCAGAGAACGGCCCCATCCCCGCAATGTTGTGGATGGCGTATTCAGCCCATTTGAGGGGTTTTAGGTAGAGCATCTCCACTTTTTTTTGCGCTTCGTAATAGGAGATTAGATCATGCAGCACAAAGAAACGGTCTGCCTCATATTTGGGTGAGCCGTGCAGAAGGGAGTGTTGCACATTTTTAAGAGCCTCCTCTTCGGCACTATTTTCTGATAAAAAGCGATTGCCCAACATGTCGACAGCCCTTTTGATCGCCTCATGATTTTGGTAGATCCTCAAGGGGGCATAAGAGCCCTTATCTTTTAATGCCAAGATCCCATCTGCACTCTCCCCGAAGAGGAAAGGCCACCATGTATCGGTAACACTCTGACGCATCTCCACATTGGTTCCATCATCAGTACAGATCGTCAAAGCACCATTGATCGAGAATTTGATGTTCCCCGTCCCCGAAGCCTCCATACCAGCTGTTGAAATCTGCTCCGAAAGATCTGTGGCGGGAATAATCTTTTCTGCCGTTGAAACGCTATAATTTTCGATAAAGATGATCTTTAACCGCTCCTTTAGTGCAGGATCATAATTGATTTTACGAGAAAGACAGTAGATCAAACGGATGATATTTTTTGCCAGCTGGTACCCAGGAGCTGCTTTACCAGAAAAGATCACAAACCTTTTGATGGGGTGTGAGTTTGGGTTTTCCTTGATCTCATTGTAGATCATCAGAGTATGGAGCACTTTCATCAACTGTCTTTTATATTCATGGATCCTCTTGATCTGAACATCGTAGAGAGCATCAGGGGGCAAGATGTGATCCTCCATAAACGTTTCATCTGCCCCATGTCTCTTCTTCATTTGAGCGCGCACCATCTCTAGAAGATGCTCTTTATTCGCCCGTTTGATCCGTAAAAATTCTTTTTGAGTTTCAAGATCGGACGCAAAGAGGGCGATCTTTGAGATCTGCTTGAAATCTTGGATCCACTCTTTTCCGATTCTCTCGTTTAAAAATTGAGATAAGAGTGGGTTACAAAAGAGAAGCCACCGCCTCTGAGTCACTCCGTTAGTGATACTTTGAAACTTATCTGGATCAAATGCATAGAAATCCTTGAAAAGCTCTTTTTTCAAGATCTCTGTGTGGAGCTTTGAGACTCCATTGACCTTGTGACTTCCGTAGATTGCCAAGTTGGCCATTCTCACTTGCCCCCCTTCAATGATCGACATCTGATTTAACCGCTTCTCATTATTTGGGAAGCTCTTTTTCACCTCTTGGCGAAGCCTCTTATTGATCTGCTCGATCAAACAGAATTGCCTGGGCAAAAGCTTTTGCATGCGCTGCGCATTCCACTCTTCTAAGGCCTCTTCTAAGACCGTATGGTTGGTATAACTACAGCAGGTTTTTGTGATCTCCCAAGCCTTTTCAAAAGGGGCATCATAATTGTCTATCAAGATGCGGGTGAGCTCTGGGATGACGAGCGCTGGATGGGTGTCATTAATTTGTATTCTGACTTTATCGCATAACCTATCAACCGTCTCGTACTTGTCGATATGGTGATTTAGGATGTCTTGAAGCGATGCGGAGACGAGAAGAAACTCCTGTTTCAAGCGGATCCGTTTGCCCGCTTCATTGTTGTCATTCGGGTATAAGACGTCGGTAAGCGACGTATTCTCACTCGCCTGTCCAATTTTTCCCGCATTGTACCTTTGGAGTTGGAAGTTATTGGGGGATTCTTTTGTTGACCAGAGGCGCAGAGTCAAAACGGAGAATTCAGGATCTAAGCGGTAGCCGACCACGGGAAAGTCAAAAGGGAGTGCGCGCACCCTCTCAGAATTGAGCAGATCAAAAACAACATCCCCGTGGGGATTTTCCCGTTTGATCGGCTTGCCTCCAAAGTGAACGAGCACCGCAAGGCCGTCCCGCCTAAACTCCCAAGGGCTTTCATTGAGCAGCCAGCAGTCGGGACGCTCAACCTGCACACCCGAGACGAGCTCTTGTTCAAAAATGCCATACTGGTAGCGCATCCCATACCCGAGCGCGGGATAGTTTAAGGTGGCCAAGGAGTCCATAAAACAGGAGGCAAGACGGCCAAGCCCCCCATTCCCAATGCCCATATCGGGCTCCATTTTTAAAATCTGAGAATAATCTTTACCCAGAAGATGAAGGGCTTTTTTGACAAGATCGGTGGCACTGATATTGGCGACATTATTTCCCAAAAGGCGCCCTGGCATATACTCCATCGAGAGGTAGTAGAGAACGCGAGAATTTCTCTTTAAGAGCGTACTTTTCGTCGCCGCCATGTTGATCATAATCTCTTCACGGAAAGAGCGGCAAAAAGCGCGATAAAACTCTTCTAGGTTCGCTTCACTGGTTGTTTTTCCCGTCGTCAAAATCAGATGGTGACGCACTTTTTGAGCAAAAGCGTAAGCTTGAAATTCTCCTAACTCCATATCGCACTCTTAACATAGAGAGCAATTTAAGGGGAATATCACCTTGGGGAAGGGCGGTTTCTGGGCTCTATAATTTGTTTGCCTATTATGGTCTACCAGGATCATGCATACCGTCAAGGGATGCCAGGGTCATATCATCTTCTGAGTATGGTTGCTTCTTGCTTACACAGAAAAATCTTGAAGGAACAAGACAACAAGGAAAAATCTTCTTGAAAAAGCGGGCTATGGACTTTAAAACTTTCATCGCAAAGCTGTGCGTTTTTTCTTCGGTTGATGCATGATCCTTTACAGTCGAGGTTAACGAAACGACATCGCTATTTGGCGTTATTTTTATTTCTGTCGCTTTTTGCGTGGTTTGATTTGTTGCTAGTGAAGAAATACTCACCTTTTAACTCCTTTTTTCTTTCTAAAAATTTTATATATTCTTGGCTCACTTTTTCCGAAGAATCACGATTAAACAAAAGGGCAACCTCACTAGAACCATCTTCTTGGGGGAAATTTATGTTAAAGGTCGCATCGGGAGATGAGGGCAGAATCGGAAGGGTCAGAATCTGGGATTTGTGCAGTTTTTTTCCTTTTTTATACTCTTTTTGTAACGATCTCACCTCTATTTTCTCTTCGCTCAGAAAGGCTTTTAGAATCTTCTCGAAAAAGGAGGCTATCGCCTTTAAAACTCTCATGGCAAAGCTATGGGTTTTCTCTTCGGTTGATGAATGATCCTCTATAGTCGAGGTTACCAAATCGGTACCCCTGTGTGGTCTCATTTCCTCAACTTTTTGTCTGTTCTGGTCTATTGCTAATGAAGAACTACTCATCCTTTAACCTCATTATGTTAAGAAATATAAAAGAAACATCATATTTTTAATTTATTATACAAAAAAAATAATTAATAATAAACAAATAAAAACAAAAAACTTTAATTTACAATAATCTCGGCGCGTTTTTATAATAAAAACTTGACAAAAACCCCCAAGAAACCCCAGGATCCCTGCAAAGTCATGGTTTGAATTTTAAATATGTGTAAACTACTGCCTTCGT
>JANQSR010000188.1 GCA_028279205.1 Simkania sp. | reverse complement strand
TTGTTTTTCGAAAACTTAAGTGAACCTGATCTCAAACCTTTTTTCAACCCCTAACGTAGTCGCCCAAAAGTGAATTTACAGACATAATGTTACACTACCCATTTTGGCAACTCTGACAATATTTTTTCATGGAATAGTCCAACCTTACTTTGTAAACTTTTTTGAAGTTGTCTGTCCCGTTCGAAATTCATCCATTCTTCCATTTCGATTTTTCTTATCGCACATTCAAAAACAGCAGAAAATGGGTCTATTACATTTTCAAAAAAATCAGTTTCTGGATTTCTCTCTTCTGTTTTTACTTCTAAAACCTCTCTAACAAGCTTTAATAGCTTATCATCATCAATGAATTCTAAATAAGGCATATGAACAAAGATTTACTCCAATTAGATTGTCACTAATTCAGCACGCTGACTTCTTCTTCTCAAACAAATATTTGTACGCGTTCAAAGGGACTTGGATTACCCTCTTTTGCTCTTGGATTAAACGGGTGAGCGACTGCACCCAGGGAATATCTCGCTCACTTTCTGGGATCTCTACCGGCATCATACCAAGACATTTTAAACAAACCACCTATCATTTGCAAAAAAAAACTTACTTGCCATGAATTTTTGAGGACGTACCTCTTTTTTGTGTCATTCAAAAACAGGATTTATTGTACCCTGATACTCAAGAGATCGATTTCCATTTACAAAGCAGAGTCAATCATTTTGGAAAAAAGGGTATCAGGTGAGGTTGAGTGGTTTGAGTTTCCCATGCTCCGCTCCTTTCCTCAAGTTAAACATGCGATTTTTCTAAAAGGGCAAGGGTTTGATTTAGGAGAAAAGGGAGGGGATTTCAACCAAAACCTAGCGCTTGAGACCCTTGGATTAGAAAAAGGGGTCAAACTCAAGCAACTGCACAAATCGCACTTAGTCACCTCAAAAAAGGCCAAAATGGGATGGACTCTTCACGAAGGATACGACGGGGTAATCACTCGAGAAAAAGGGGTAGGCCTCATGGTACGACATGCTGACTGTCAGGCTGCACTCTTTTTCGATCCTAAGACGCAAACGATTGCAAATGTCCACTGTGGATGGCGCGGAAGCTGTCAAAATATTTACCGGGAAACAGTGCGTAAAATGGGTCATCTTTACGGCTGCGATCCCCGATCGATACGGGTCTCTATTTCACCAAGTTTAGGGCCTGAAAAAGCCGAATTTAAACATTACAGAAGGGAGCTTCCCGACTCCTTTTGGAAGTATCAGGTCAAGCCCAACTATTTTGATTTTTGGGAAATCAGCCGTCAACAGCTCCTAAAAGAGGGGATCCTTCAGGAGCACATTGAGTGTGCCAATATCTGTACCTATTCCCATCCTGAGGAGTGTTTTTCCTACAGGCGGAACCCTCTTACGGGCCACCATGGAACGATCATTGCACTCAAAATAGGTTGCAAAGAATGAAGTCAAGCGCCATTCTAGCGAGGCATGAGGCAGACTGATATGAGATGGTTAAACCTCCTGCGACATCATGATAGGCAAGAAAAGCGTTAAAACGGTCTGCGTCATCCCAGCGCGTCTAAACTCTAAACGGTTCCCAAAGAAAGTGCTCAGTTTTTTAGGATCCAAGCCGATGCTGCAGTGGATATGGGAAAGAGCTCTTTCATGTGCGCAATTTGACCAAGTCGCTTTCGCCATCGATCACGAGGAAACAGCAGCTCTTATTAAAAGTTTCCAAGGGGTCTACTTCATGACAGATCCAGATTGTCAAACTGGAACCGATCGACTTGCCTCGCTCATGCTTGAGAGTCGAATCGAAGGGGATATCTGGGTCAACTGGCAGGGTGATGAGCCTTTCATTCAAAAGCGGATGATCCAAGATCTTCTCCAATCGTGTGAGAGAGGGGATGCCGATGTTTGGACTTTGAAAAAAGAGATCCTCAAAAAAGAGGAGATTCAAAGCGAGCATGTTGTCAAAGTGGTCTCAAACAGACGGGGAGAGGCTCTCTATTTTTCCAGAGCCCCCATCCCTTATGCGAGAAACCAAAATCCCATCTATTACAAACATATCGGACTCTACGCTTATACAGGCGAAGCACTTCAAAAGATCTCGACTGCTTCCGGTTCTCAACTAGAAAATGCAGAATCTTTGGAACAGCTCCGCTTTATTGAAGAGGGGCTCAAAATCAAAGTTCATGAAACCGATCTGGATACGCAATCGATCGACACGCCACAAGACCTCTTGCTCGCACTAAAAAATATTGATAGACTCAAAGATCTAAAATTGACTTAACCCCTCCTCTAAAAAATGATGGTAAAAACTCTCCTTTTGAAAAGCTAAAAGTGAAAGACAGGGTGGAGCGGGAGTGGTATGAAAAATCGAGAGACCTCGCACCGAGTAAATCGTATCTTGTATGTTATCCTCACCGCTTTTTTACTCATCTTGATCCGCCTTTTTTATCTCTCTGTCTTAAATCATGAAACTTTTCTTAAAACAGCCCGCCTTTCACAAAAAAAGAGATTCAACATAGAGCCGTCGCGTGGTCTGATTCGGGATCGATTCGACTGCCCTCTAGCGGTCAATAAGATGCACTATAGCGTAGCTATTTACTACGGGGAGATTCAAAATATTCCCCGTTTCACTGCAATAAAAAATTCTAAGGGGAAAAAGGTGCGAAGCTACACACGCCGAAACTATGTGATTTCCTTATCAAAGATGTTAGCTCCCCATCTTTCTATGGATCCAGAGAGCATTCAAGACTTTATTTACGCACAGGCCTCCATCTTCCCCCATGCAATGGTTAAGATTAAAGGGGGAATTTCAGAAAGAACCTACTACACGTTGCGCGCACTTGAAAAAGATTGGGTGGGTCTTAAGACACAAAAAGAGACGCAAAGATTCTACCCTCAACACAGAGTAGGATCAGACATCGTGGGTTACATGGGAGTGATTCACCTTTCACAATTTCGCTTGATTACCCAAGAGATGCAAACGTTGCAAACGTTTCTTAAACAAAGAGCTGACAAGCTGCCCGCACCCTTGCCCAAAGGATTCACCCAAATCAGCGAGACCCAATCCCGTCTTGAGGAGCTCAAAAGAAGGGTCTACACGTCCCAATCACATGTCGGTAGAATAGGGATTGAGAGGGTATTTGATGAAGATTTGCGCGGCCTTTTCGGGGAAAAACAGATAGAAATTGGGGCAAAGGGCAAGCAGACCTCTCGAGCTTTCCATCAGAGTGAATCGATATCGGGCAAAAGTTTGAGTTTGACGATCTCGGCCGAACTGCAGTCATTTGCAGAGCAGCTTCTTATCAAAAATGAGAAAGAAAGGAAGGAGAATTTTATACACTTTGGAAAAAATCATCATCGCGTTACATCCCCTTGGATTATGGGGGGGGCGATTGTTGCCATGATCCCCCAAACAGGAGAGGTCGTCGCACTTGCTTCTCATCCACGTTTTGACCCCAATGATTTTATAAACCAAAACGGAGGGCGTATCCACCAATGGGTTGAAACACCCCATCATGTGGCGACTATTTGGGATGGGAAGGCCTCCTGGATGAGAGAGTCTTACTCTCCTGATCTAGACAGAGTTTATGAGCAAGAAGAGACCCTCTCTTGGGATCATTTCTTAAGTCATCTCCTCTCCTTGAATGGAAAGGTTAGAAAAGCTATGGATAAAATCTTTTGTATCGAAAAAGCAACCCGCCTTCTCGATCTGATTCATACCTTGGAGGAAATGGGGGAGACTGAGAGGAAAGATCTTCTGTTAGATGCCCTTTACCACCCTCTTTATGGTCATATTCATACTAGGCAAAAAGCGGATAAAGAGGAGATAGAGAGGGTTCGGGATCGACTCGAAAAAAGAGTCTCCTCCTCTGTCAAAGAGGAGCTTGACACCTACTTGGGAAGTATCACATATAACGACGATAAGCTTCTTTTGCTAGATCTGACCAGACTCGTTTTAGGCCCATTCTCTTTTAGCCAAGCCCTTTTAAAGTCTGTTGGAAGTGACTCTCTAACAACCTACCGAACCCTTTGCCAAGCCTATGCGGTGGTCAAAGAGGAGCTTAAAAAACAGATCGAAGCTGCATACGATCAAACCATTTTCCCCATTTGGAGAAAGGAGAAATTTCGCTCTTATTTGAAAGAGAAGCGGAAAGAGGAGAAAATCAAGAGAACCTATCAACACCCTTATACCGCCCATCTTGCGCAAGCTAAAATCGCCCTTTTTAACCCTTTTTGGGAGGCGCACCAATCCGATTTTTTAGAAACAGTCCTTTTTAAAAAGGTGCCAGATGACCCCCATTTAAAAGCCATCGCTTTTCACCTGCTTCAACATCAAAACTCGGCAAGCCAGAGATTTTTAGATCAGTTCAACCTTCTGAGCGCGCGTTTTGCTTCTCTTTCCAGATTGGAGGCACTTGAGTATCTGAAGAGCATGCACAACCATGCCGATTTGACCGCCCCTCTATGGGGGCATTATCCTCTCCTTTCCGTTGGCTCTACCCCTTCGACACTCCAAGATCTCGCTTCCGCTTTTTACCCTAAAAACGGGTTGGGGCTTAACAAATCGTATGCTTACGGATCTGCAACAACCCTAGGCTCCCTTTTCAAACCAGTTGTAGGGTATGAGGCTTTGAAACAGGAATATCTAAAGAGAGAGAGGGAAGGAAACTCTATTTATGAGCTCAATCCCCTGACTCTTTACGATGAGTTCAAACCCCAAGTCAAGATCAAGGGAAAAGGGGTGCTCGGTCGCACCCTTGATGGTCGTTGGATTACACGTCAGTACAAGGGAGGGCGGCTTCCGAAAAGTCACACATCTATTGGGCAAGTCGATTTCTCAAGTGCGATGCAACGCTCGAGTAATCTCTACTTTTCTGTTTTGGCAGGGGATGTGATCAGTAGCCCCTCAAACCTATACAAGACGACCAAGGAGTTTGGATTTGGCTCTTTAACGGGGATTGACTTGACGGGAGAGATCCCAGGGTTTGTTCCCGACGATATCCAAGATAATCGCACAGGACTTTATGCTTTTGCCATTGGACAGCATTCCCTTGTCGTCACTCCTTTGCAAACGGCCATCATGCTTTCGACTTTGTCCAATGGGGGGGAGGTTTTAAAACCTCAAATTATCAAATCTAAATCTGAGCCTTCTTTCTCACATCAAAACAGCAAAGAGTCTCAAATAAGACCAGAGGTTCGTCGCTCAATTTCCATCCCTAAAAAAGTGCAAAACAAGCTATTTGACGCTCTTTATAAGGTTGTTTGGGACATTCAAGGTCCAGCTCAACCTTACCGGATTCAAGCCCTCCTTAAAAACCCAGAGCTTGCAAAGGAGTATAAGAGTCTAAAAGATCAGTTTATTGGCAAGACCTCCACGGCTGAATTTGCTTATCGACCCACTTTGGAAAGGGAAATGAAGCCTCTTATCTGCAAAGACATTTGGTTTGGAGCGGTCAGCTTTGACCGAAAAGTTTCCCAAAACTTTGACTCTATTTCTCCTGAGCCAGAGTTGGTCGTAGTTGTCTACCTCCGTTTTGGAGATTACGGAAAAGAGGCTGCGCCTCTCGCAGCTCAAATCATAAAAAAGTGGCGTGAAATCAAGTGCAAAAACCGCAAATAACACTCCTAATTCAGGAGGCTTATAGAGGAAGATTTAATTCTTTGTGGAGCATCACTGATTCATCACAAAACCGTACTGATTGATCACAGAACAATCTTTTTTGAGTTTCGAGTTGCAATATTTTTTTTTGGAGATTTTCTAATTGATTGTAGATGATTTTTTCTTTCTTTTTTACTCTAAAACCATTCCATAAAATAAGTGCAAATGAAACGGGAAATAGGAAGCTTGATAATAAATTTAAAGCTATTCTAGTTTTAGATATTCTTGAAAATTTCCTATCTCGACTTTGGTGGAACGGTGATGAACGATCAAATGTGTTGGGAAGTTCTTGTTCATTTAGAAGAAGCTCTTTAGTAAGCTCAATTTCGAAGCAAAGTGCATCAATCTGCCTAGTCAAATCTCTTATGTCTTTTCTTAAACGCTGAATCTTTCTTTCATCTGAGCATAAAAAGGCGAATGCAAGAGGAGGAAATACTCCTTTAAAAAAGGCTAGAGCTATCTGTTTGGTCTTTGAATCTCTGCTTTCTCCAGGTGTTATCTGCGACTCAAAAAGTGA
>JANQSR010000167.1 GCA_028279205.1 Simkania sp. | reverse complement strand
AATAGCAAGACAAACTTTTTTCTAAGCTTTCCCAGTCTATATCCTTAGCCAGCTGAAATAGTTCGTTAGTAGGATCAAGGATCTGTGATAGACGACTTTGAAAAAGCCTGCCTTCTGAATGGTTTGTCTTTTTTGGAATCATAAAATTTGCAAGGTTTTGGGCAAAAATCGCAATTTCTATGCATATTTTATATTAAAAAATATCTTTAAATCAAGCTTTTCTCTCAGATAAACAAGGATTCACGCATATTTTCAGGGATGACTAAATCGATTCAATCCGGTTTTCGAGACAGGATAGGTTAAAAATAGAGTGCGCCTTAGTCATTCTAAGAATTCTAAGGGGGAGCTCTTCCTTTTCTTCCTTCTTCCTTTTCTTCCTGCTTCTCCTGGGTAAAGTCTGTTTTACTTGCAAATTTTATCTATGACACAGTTAAATGAACATTCCCGCCACCGCTGGTGACAGCGGTTAATGGACTTTGAATTCAAAAGGGACATTTTAACTTTGCTGAGGAGGGGGGACATTTTCGCTTTGCCTTGACATATTTATTTTTATTTCAGCTGTTTTCCACATCATCCTGCTTGATATTCAATTCGTAGTAGTTAATCAATTCCTCTGCTCTGGAAAAATTCATCGCTTTTAGTTTTTCATAGATGCAAAGCCCCCTCGCATTCAACCCTTGCTGAAAATAGAGCACCCCCAAACGGAACAAAATGTGCTTGTCACTGGGACAGAGATCTAAAATCTTTTCATAACAGTCGATCTCTTCCCGATATAACTTGAGATCGTGATAACAAGAGGCTAGCTGCGCCTGCACCCAGGGCTCATTGGGTGAATAGTGGTCGAGAACTCTAAACTCTTGAATAGCCTTTCCCAGGGCTTTTTTAAATTTCTCCCACATCTCCTTGGAGTCGCCTCGGTAGAGCTTGCCAAGAGCAATATAAGTGTTTGCGAGTGAAGCATGCGCTTCAAGGCTTGTCGGTTTTTTCTTGATCAATGTCACATGTTCGGAAACAGAGACGAGAAGAAGAAGCTCCTTCATTCGGTGAAAGTCTTTATTTTGTGAAAAACTCATCAGCTTGAAAAGAAAAACTTTGATAGATCGACTCAGGAAGGGGATAACCTGGATATGAGATTCATTGCGCATAAGATGGGAAGCGAAACGGTAAGCAGAGTTTGCCAAAAAAAGGTGGTATTCGGGGGCGGCGAGATCTCCGGGCAAGCTTTGTTCACAAAGGCGCATGAACCGGTTACGAAGTTCGGAGAACTGCTCTGGTTTTTTCGTTTCAAAGTAGAAGAAAATGATCAGGTAAGAAAAGAGTGTAAGAATGATCGCCGCGATCGAAAAAGCGACGAGAACCGATTTACACAAAAAGGAAAAAGAGAGGCTAAAACCAATGATTTCTAAGAGGAGTAATCCGAAGAAAAAAAGATGAAAGAAAAGGTAGGAACGGACAATCTTCTTGAATTGCTTGAGACTAGAAGAGCAGTGGGTTTCAACATTTTTCCGAAACCGATGAGAGTCAAAATGTCGATAAATCTCACTGTATATTTTTTTGAAACTCATTGAAGCCCATCTGTCAAAAGAAGAGGGGTATGCCCGATCGCTCATTTTGCATTTCGCAAAAGAATAAATCAAGGTGAACTCTTCTCTCCTGTTTTTTCCCTACGAACTTAGGTGTTGTACATCATGTAGTCGATCACCTCTTGGGAAACGCCTGAGCTTTTCAATCGGTTGATCTGATATTTATTTAAAGTGTAACTGCTTTGAGTCTTTCGAATAAGGTCGATTATTTTTTGATCGCTGATGCGAGCTCTTTTCATGTTGATGATATCATCAACGGTAAGCTTTTCCCCTCGATCTACGTGTCTATAGGTTTGTCCGCTCTGGTTTTTTAAGTTGCGCTGATCACTCTCATCTAGGGAGGCTCCAATGAGCCCTCCTGCAATGACACCAG
>JANQSR010000165.1 GCA_028279205.1 Simkania sp. | reverse complement strand
CTTAAAAGAGTTTGTGCTAGAAGAGAGATCCTGGGTTCATTTGGATATTGCAGGAACAGCTTTTCTCGATCGTCCAGAGCATTACCACCTCACACTCGCTACGGGAGCAGGAGTGCGTCTTGTTTTCCAATTTCTTGAAACGCTCTCTCTTCTTTGAAACTTTTACGCCTTTCGCTTTTTGAGAGTCTCACAGATAGTCAATATGTCTCATCTTATCTAGCTTGTTTGCAAAGAGCACGAGTATAAAAGCGGGAATAAAGGAGACGAAGACAAAAATCTGAAAAAAGGAGGACCAACTCATCTTGTTGATGAATCCAGCAAAGTAGCCTCCCGAGTAGAACCCAGTTCCAATGCAGACAAACCAAACGCCCGTGAGCAGACCGCGGTAGCGGTGGGGACTGAGATTGGTCACGAGAGATAACCCAATAGGAGCGAGCAAAAGTTCAGCTAAGGCCATCAGTCCAAAAGAGACAACCAAGTAGCTTGGGCTAATCAGGGAGGTGGCTTGCCCTCCTTGTGGAATGTGACGTGAGGCCTGCTCCATCACCAAAAAGCAAAGCCCCATGAAAAAGAGGCTGAGGGCTGTTTTCATAGGTGGACTGGCGCTTGAGCCGATCCGTTTCAAAGCAAGGTAAAGCTTGGCAAGGGGAAAGGCAAAAATGATCAAAAAGAGGGTTTCAAGAGAGGTAACCCAGGGAGTGGGTACTTCAAACCCTCCAATGTTTCGATCTGTGTAATTGAGAGCAAAGAGTGTGAGAGAAGAGCCTACCTGGTTATAGGCCGCCCAAAAGAAAATCGAAACGCAAGTCATAATGAGGATGACGATGATTCTTTCGATCTCATGTCTTTTGAGTTTGAAGTGATGGGGGTCTTGATTCTTTGATCTAAAGTAATGGGGAGAAACCTCCAGCTTTTTGAGCTTTTTTAAGGCAAAAAAGTAGGGAATAAATCCGATTATCTGGACAAAAGCGCAGGTATAAAAGACCCATGACCAGTTCAATGTGTGCAAATAACCAAGAATGATCATGGCGATGAGTGTCCCGATATTGACCGAAGAGTAATAGATAGAAAACCCACCCTCTCTGATGTGTTGCTTGTGGCTATAAATAGTGCCGAGAAGGGAGTAGATCGCGGGGGTGAAAAGACCCCCTCCCAAGGCAACAAGTCCAATTGAAGGAACGATTAAAGAGTGTTTTAAAGTTGCGAGCAAAAGGGATCCGATCACTGTCAAAAACATCCCGATATAGATCGGGCTTTTATAGTTCCATTTATCGCAAATAAAACCGCCTAGAACGGGAAGGATGAAAGCAATGCCCGTGTAAGCACCAAAAAGGTGGGTTGCTCTTGAAGTTCCATATTTGAAGTATGTCACAAGGAGCAAGACCAAAAGGTTGCCGATCCCCCAGTAAGCAAAACGCTGACACATCTCTGTGATGGCGAGCAAATACATCTCTGATGGGTGTTTGTTGGAGAAAATCACCTCTTTTTTTCGCATTTTTGATTGAGCCTTAATGTAAAAACTACATAATATCCATGTTAACCAGTCCAACTCGATTTCATCTATACTTTTTTTTGAAAATTTTAGAGAGGGAAAAATGAAATTCCTGATTGTGAGAACCTCTTCTCTGGGAGATATCATCCAGTGCTTTCCCGCCCTTGATTTTTTACATCGCCTTTTTCCTCGCGCTGCGATTGACTGGATTGTGGAAAAGCCGTTCGCTTCTCTCCTCAAAGCCCATCCTTACATCCGATATGTGCACGAAATTGAAACGAAGAGGTGGAGGCGTAATCCTTTCAACCTGATGCATTGGAAAGAGGCTTTTTCAGCTATCGCCTCTTTGCGTCGACACTCTTATGACCTAGCTATCGATTTTCAAGGAAACTGCAAGTCAGGTCTTGTGATTGGGAGTGCAAAAAGTCAAAAGAAAATTGGATTTGGACTCTGCTCTGTGACTGAATGGCCTGCCACTTTATTCACAAACAAGAGGTTTAATATTGAGAATAGAAAACCGATAAATGAGCACTATTTAGACCTTTTATCCCAAATTTTTTCTAAGGAAAATCCCTCTGGAAGCTTTCAAATCGATCTTGAGATCTCCGCTCAAGAGCGCGCTTGGATCGAAAAACAACCAAAAGCCCCCTTTCGCGTGATGGTTTGCATAGGATCTTGTTGGGAAAACAAAAGACTCGATATAAAGACTTGGACTTATTTTTTGAAAAAGGTTGGTCAGAAATTTTCTCCCCTATTTTACCTTGTCTGGGGCAATCAAAAAGAGAGAGAAGAGGCGGATCAGCTCAAGAGAAATCTCTTGAAAAATTCTTTTCTGGTTCCCCATATGTCTGTGCCCGTTTGGCAACAGATGATAGCGCAGATGGATTTGCTCTTTGCCGTTGATTCAAGCGCGCTCCATTTGGCCGCCACAACTCAGACGCCCACCTATAGTTTCTTCGGCCCTACTGCCTCTTCTATCTACAAGCCTCCTGGAAAAAGGCACGCCTCTTACCAGGGAGAATGCCCTTACGGAAAAAGGGTGAGTAGGAGGTGCTCTAGACTGCGTACATGCAAGAGCGGAGCCTGCTTGAAAACTCTAGAGGCAGATCTTTTATTTGAGCACTTTTCTCGCTGGTTTTTTCAAGCTGGGTTCAATCAAAAGTGTTGAGGCACTTAAGGTTTTTCTTGAAGGTGCGCTATCCGCTGGAAAATCGAGAAGGTCACATGATATTGCATTACTCACGCGCCTTACGAGCGCGCGTCTTGCTTTTAAAATGCGCGATTGGTAAAAATTCGAAATTGATGGGAGTTACTTCAAAACAAAAGCTTACCTGGCAGCTAATTTGCATCATCTGTTTCAACATTGATGACAAATCATCCAAAGGCTCACCCTATTTCAACATCATTTTTTTCCCCTTGATAAGTTGGGTAAATCAAAACAGAAGGGGCATTGGGTTTCACTGTGCAAAAAATGTAAGATTAATGGCTAAAAAGGAGACTGCCTATGTCGAATAAAGTGTTTGTTTTGGATACCAACGTCTTTCTTCACGATCCAGAGGCGATTTTGAAGTTCCAAAACAGCAACATTGTCATCCCACTTGTTGTTTTAGAAGAGCTCGACAAACTCAAACGGTTTAGTGATGAACTTGGAAAGAACGCAAGGCAGGTGATCCGTTTTATAGAAGGGTTACAAGGGAGCATTTTTAAGGGGGCTTTACTTGAAAATGGAAGTTTTTTGTCGATCTTTATCGATGACAAAAAGGAGGGGGTCAAAGGGTTTCCCCTTTCTCTCGAACCGAAAAAACACCGGATTCTGTTTGCTGCTTACCGCATCAAACAGCAAGGGTATGAAGTGGTGATCATGATTTCAAAAGATTTTGTTTTGCGCATCAAAGCTGAGTCTATTGGGATTGAAGCGCAAGATTATGAAAATCTCAAAGAATCACTCGACACTCTCTACAGTGGTTACCGAAAATTGGAGGTGGAAAAACGGCAGATCGATGAGCTCATGACACGGGGTCACTTGGAGCTTTCTGAGGAGAAGTTTTTTCCCAATGAATTTTGCCGTTTTACTTATAAAGAGGAGTCCACAGTACTTGGCAAGTACAATGGGAAAAAGGAGCGTATGGAGCGACTCTCTGCCCAAAATGAGGAGGTCTGGGGGGTTCGTCCTCTAAACGATAAGCAGCGATGTGCAATGAACCTGCTTCTTAGCGATGAGATCAAACTCGTCACATTAGTAGGTCAAGCTGGAACGGGAAAAACCTTGATCGCCCTAACAGCAGGTTTAAGAAAGGTGTTTGATGAGGGGGTTTACGGTCGCATTTTGGTGAGTCGACCCATCATGCCGTTAGGCAAAGATATTGGCTATTTACCAGGAACAAAAGAGGAGAAAATCTACAACTGGATGCAGCCCATCTACGATAATCTCGAATTTATTTGTGAGTCGATTTCGGGCATTGAAAAGACTCCAGAAACCAAGCAGTGGATTATGGAGAGTGAAAAAATAGAGATGGAGGCTGTGACATTTATTCGTGGCCGCTCACTTGCCAATACCTATATCATTATTGATGAGGCTCAAAACTTGACACCACATGAGATCAAGGCTATCATTTCAAGGGCGGGCAAGGGGACGAAAGTGATTTTGACGGGAGATCCAACCCAAATTGATAATCCCTATCTCAACAAAAATTCAAATGGATTGACATACGTCATTGAGAAATTTAAATCGCATGGAATCTATGGGCATATGCTATTTAGCAAAACAGAGCGCTCCCAGCTCGCCGCTCTTGCTGCTAAAATTTTATAAAAAAGGGGAGCCATGATAAAAGATAAGGTGCGAGTCGGTGTTCTTTTTGGAGGGCAATCGGTTGAGCATGAAGTCTCTATCTTCTCGGCATTCCATATTATCCGAAACATGGATGTGGAAAAATATGAAATAACTCCCATAGGGATCAACAAGAAGGGGGAGTGGTTTTTCCTAAATTGCCCTGAATTTTTTACTCTATTTGAGGATGAGCAGTTTTCTCTTTTTGAGGGGGTAAAAAAAAATAGTCTCTTTTTCGATCCTTCAGTCCAAGATGACCACTTTTTTCTCTCTATCCTCCGCAAGAGGTTAGATGTGGTCTTTCCCGCCCTTCACGGAAGCTATGGAGAGGACGGAACTGTTCAAGGGCTGTTTGAGCTTGCAGATCTTCCTTGCGTTGGATCGGGCGTTTTGGGTTCCTCGATTTGTATGGACAAAGAGATCACAAAGCGGCTTTTAAAAGAGGGGGGGATCCTAACCCCCCCTTTTCACTCTCTAAAAGTGCACGAAGAGATCGACCCCAACTTTTTGATCGAAAAGATGGGAATACCCCTTTTCGTCAAACCAGCTAGATCGGGCTCTTCAGTTGGAATGAGCAAAGTTCATTGCCTTGAAGAACTTTTACCAGCGATCGAATCTGCTTTTCAATATGATGACAAAATCTTAATAGAAACATTCATCGATGGTAGGGAGATTGAGTGCGCCGTTTTGGGAAATCTCGATGTGCGGGTCTCACTGCCTGGTGAGATCATCCCTCAACATGAATTTTACTCCTATGAAGCAAAATATCTCGATCCCGAAGGGGCTCTCTTCCGCTTACCAGCAAAACTCGATCCAAAGATAGTTTTAGAAGTTCAAAATCTCTCAAAAAGAGCCTTTTCAATGCTAGAATGTGAGGGGATGGCTCGTATCGACTTCTTCTTGCGAAAAGATGGCACACTCTTCTTAAGTGAAGTGAACACAATTCCTGGGTTTACGGGAATTAGCCTCTACCCCAGGCTCTGGGATCTGGGAAACTTTGCCTTTCCCAAACTTGTCGACCAGCTTATACAGCTCGCTTTAGAGCGTCACAAACGGAAGAAGCGACTGAAAAGAAACGTAGCTATACCGAATAAAATTGGAAATTTCACTTTACAGCAAAGCCGATAGGGCGGAAACGGTCTCTAACCCTTGACCTAAGTTCACCCCCAAACTTGCTTTTT
>JANQSR010000154.1 GCA_028279205.1 Simkania sp. | reverse complement strand
AATTTTTTCATGCCTTACGAAGACAGGGACTCTTGGAGATTAAAAGACCCCTGATCCTCTTCTCTCCGAAAGGGTTGCTCCGTTTTCCCCGTTCATCAAGTCCCGCCGAAGTGATGGGGGAAATGACCTGTTTTCAAGAGGTTTTAGACGATCCCTCGCCCCCACCAGATCGAGCGAGTAAACTTCTCTTTTGCACGGGAAAGGTCTTTTATGACCTCATCCAAGAAAGGGAGAAAAGAGAGATTCAAGATGTTGCTATTATCCGCTTAGAACAGCTCTACCCGTTTCACGAAAAAAAAGCCGAAACGCTCATTTATCAGTACGAAGGATTTTCAAGCTGCTGTTGGGTCCAAGAAGAGCATCAGAACATGGGAGCATGGAATTACATTCAACCTCTTCTCCAAAAGCTTCTTCCAAAAAAAATTAAATTACGCTATGTCGGTAGAGATAGAAGCGCATCAACAGCTGCAGGTTTTACCGCCCTTCATAAAGCTGAGCTTGCTCAATTTTTAAACCAAGCATTCGAGTAAGATGATCGTAGAAATCAAAGTTCCTTCAGCTGGGGAGTCCGTCACAGAAGCTGTTGTTGCAACAATTATGAAAGAGAGTGGATCTTACGTCCAAAAAGAGGAAGAGGTGCTTGAGCTCGAAACTGATAAAGTCAATCAGATCATTTATGCACCCGCATCTGGTATTCTTACACTGAACGTCAAAGTAGATGAGAGTGTCAAGATAGATCAGACGATTGGAACGATCGACTCTTCAAAGGGGAGCGCCCCTCTTCCAAGTCCTCCTCAGGTAACACAACCAAGTCAAGAAAAAGTGACCGCAGAGCCTCCTTCTCATGTTACTCCTTCTCCTTCAAACCTACCTGAAAGAGAGGTGCGCCTTTTTCCAGAGTCTTATATCGCTTCACTCGGCTTTAAAAAAGAGCCTCCACCCGCTGCCTCGCCTAAGATCCAAAAAGGATCAAAACAAGAGCGGCAGAGAATGAGCGGACTGCGCCGTACAATTGCCAAAAGACTTGTAGAAGGGAAAAATAGGACGGCGATGCTGACCACCTTCAACGAGGTAGACATGTCGACTGTTATGGAGATTCGACACAGGGAAAAGGAAACTTTTTTAAAAAAACATGGCGTAAAACTCGGCCTTATCTCCTTCTTTTTTAAAGCGTGCATTTCAGCATTAAAAGAGGTTCCCGTCATTCAAGCATTTATCGACGGGGATGAGATTGTTTACAACCACTCTTATCACATCGGAATCTCCGTTTCGACAGATAGGGGACTGATGGTTCCCGTTATTCAGAATGGGGATCACCTCTCTTTTGCAGAGATAGAAAGAAAGATTCAAGAGTATGCCGAAAAAGCTCGCGAGGGGGGTATCAGTATAGAGGATCTTAAAGGGGGAAACTTTACCATCACAAACGGAGGTGTGTTCGGTTCACTCTTTTCAACTCCCATCTTAAACCCACCGCAGAGCGCAATCTTAGGGATGCACAACATTGTCAAAAGAGCTGTTGTTGTTTCTGATGAGATTGTGATCCGCCCGATGATGTACTTGGCTCTTAGTTACGATCATCAGATCATTGATGGGAAAGAGGCGGTCACTTTTCTGAAAAAGGTCAAAGATCTCCTTGAAAAACCTGATCGACTTCTTCTGAATTTGGATTTTTGATCATGGAACCATTCGACGTGATTGTCATCGGATCTGGACCTGGGGGGTACGTTGCGGCTATTCGCGCTGCGCAACTCGGATTAAAGACGGCGTGCATTGAAAAAGAGAGTAACCTAGGCGGAACCTGTCTAAACGTCGGTTGCATTCCCTCCAAAGCTTTGCTGCAATCTTCCGAGCTTTACACTCAGATTCTCAAAAGATCTAAAGAGCATGGGATTCAGGCTGCAGCAACATTTGACTTTTTGAAAATGATGGGGCGTAAAAATCGGATCATTAATAGTTTCAATATGGGCATTCAATCCCTTTTCAAAAAAAATAAGATCACTCACATTAAAGGCAAAGCGAGTTTTAAAACGGCCAAAACAGTGAAAGTAGGAGAGGCGGAATTCACAGCAAAAAACTTTATCCTAGCGACTGGTTCCAAGCCTCTTTCCTTACCCTTCTTGCCATTTGATGAGAAAAGGGTTCTCTCTTCGACAGGAGCGCTCTCTCTTAAGGAGGTTCCAAAGAGAATGGTTATCATCGGTGCTGGGATCATTGGTGTTGAACTCGGTTCCGTTTACAGTAGATTGGGAACCGAGGTGATCTTTGTAGAGTTTATGGATCGTGTCTGTTCGACCTTAGATATGAGCCTTTCTAAAGGGCTCGAAAAAGTTTTGAAAAGTCAGGGAATGGCATTTGAATTC
>JANQSR010000037.1 GCA_028279205.1 Simkania sp. | reverse complement strand
AGGACTTTCTTGCCCCCTCTGCCACCATTCAAAGCTATCGAGGAACACTTTCGGATGGATCCCAAAAGCTACTCGAACTTCTCAAATTCGTCACCAATCTTGAGCGTCGGTTAACCAAACTTCACACTTATTCCCGTTTACGCCATAACGAGGATCTTTTGCACGAAAAGCACAAGGATGCTTATGAGCGTATTTGTCTTCTCCACTCTGAATATGAGAAGGAGACATCTTGGATCCAACCTGAGATTTTAGAGCTCGATACCCAAACATTTGAAAAATACCTCAACTCTGCCACATTAAAAGAGTTTGCCCTCTACTTGAAAAAAATCTATGCGCTCAAACCCTACACCCTTTCAACAGACCAAGAGGCTCTCCTTTCTCTGGCAGAAAAACCGCTTGAGACAGCGCGAAGAGCGTTTACCTTGCTCAATAATGCCGACCTTAGTTTCCCCTCTGTTAAGAGCAGCACAGGAGAAACAAAACCCCTCTCCCCCGCTTCTTACTCCCTCTATATACAGTCAAAAGATCGGATTTTACGTAAAAACAGTTTTTTGAACTTGCACAGGGGATATCAGCAGTTTGAAAATACGATCTGTGAGCTGCTCAGTGGGCAAGTCCAGTCCCAAACTTTTAAAGCAAAAGCGCGCGGTTACCCTTCCGCTTTGCATGCCGCTTTGACCCCCCATCACATTGATGTCACTATCTATCACAATTTGATCGATACAGTTTTAAAAAGAATCGACCGCTTGCACCATTACGTAGACTTAAGAAAAAGAATTTTAGGCTTGGACAAGCTCCACTATTACGATTTACAAGTCTCACTCGCTCCCTCATTTGAAAAAGAGTACACCTATGAAGAGGCCAAAGAGAGGATTTTAAGATCGGTTGCTATCATGGGTCGTGAATATCAAAAGGTTTTAGAAAAGGGGCTTTCTGAGCAGCGTTGGGTCGATGTTTTTGGAAACAAGAATAAACGGTCTGGTGCTTATTCGAGTGGTTGCTACGACAGTCTGCCCTATATCTCTATGAATTTTTGCAAAACCTTAAGAGATGTGTTCATCTTGACGCATGAGGCGGGTCACAGCATGCACTCTCGCTTGAGCAATCAAAGGCAACCTTACCAGTACTCTAAGTACCCCATTTTCCTCGCCGAAATTGCCTCGACATTTCACGAAGATTTGCTATTTCTTGATCTGATGGAGCAAGCCGAATCTCACTTAGAAAAGTGTTACTTTTTAAGCCAAAAAATTAGCGATATCTGTTCGACACTTTTTAGACAGACGCAGTTTGCGCAATTTGAACTAAAGCTCCACGAGATGGCCGAAAAGCAAATCCCCCTGACACCAACAACACTTAAAAAGCTCTATCAACAGCTAAGCACCGATTTTTATGGCCCTCATCTACATGCCGATCCTGAAATTAGCGTCGAGTTTTTGCGCATTCCCCACTTTTATTACAACTTCTACGTCTATCAATACGCCACGGGGATCAGCGCGGCCTCAGCCTTAGTTGACAAGGTAAGAAAAGAGGGGTCAGAGGCGTATATGACATTCCTCTCATCAGGGTCGAGTCAATATCCCCTCCAACTTTTGAAAAAAGCGGGTGTCGACATGCATAGTAGAGAGCCCATCGAAATGCTTATTGACCGTTTTGACCATCTTGTAAGCGAGCTCGAAACAGAGCTAAACCACATAGATCTAAATTGACCCAAAAAAAAAGGTGCCGAAAAAATATCGACACCTTTTCTCACAAAAGAGAAAAAAGGTTGGTGGATTAGTAATCCATTCCTCCCATCGCAGGAGCAGCAGGAGCCTTTTTCTCTTCGACCTCATCTGTAATGATCGCCTCTGTGGTGAGAAGCAGTCCAGCAACAGAAGAGGCAAATTCGATAGCCAAACGAACGACCTTTGTGGGATCAATCACTCCCATTTCAATCATGTCGCCATACGTATCAGTAAGAGCGTTCCAGCCAAAATTATTATCTCCAGACTCCATCACTTTTTGCACGATAATAGAGCCTTCTGAACCAGCATTCTTTGCAATTTGACGTAGAGGCTCGCTAATCGCTTCGATGATGATCTCAGCACCAGCTTTCTCACATCCAGTCATAGATTTGACCATCTCTTTTAGATCGGGAATGCAGTGGATAAGAGCTGTTCCACCCCCAGACACGATCCCCTCTTCGACGGCAGCTCTTGTTGCTTGAAGAGCATCTTCTGCGCGAGCCACTTTCTCTTTGACTTCGGGCTCAGTCGCAGCTCCAATCCGAACAACACCCACTCCACCCGAAAGTTTTGCCAACCTTTCTTGAAGTTTCTCTCTGTCGTAATCAGAAGTGCTCTCTTCGATTTGTCTCTTGATAAGAGCAATACGTTCATTAATTTTTTCTTGGTCTCCAGCTCCCTTGACAAGAGTGATCTCCTCTTTCTTGATGATCGCTTGATCAACTTTGCCGAGCATATCAACCGTCACATTCTCAAGTTTAATGCCAAGGTCTTCGCTGATGAACTGGCCACCAGTCAAAATCGCGACATCTTCGAGCATCGCTTTGCGACGATCACCAAATCCAGGTGCTTTCACAGCGCAAACTCTAAGACCTGTTCGAAGACGGTTAACAACAAGCGTTGCAAGAGCTTCACCCTCTACATCCTCTGCAATGATTAGAAGAGGGCCCTGATCAGCCACTGCCTGAAGAATAGGCAAGAGCTCTTTGATGCTCGAAATCTTCTTTTCGCAGATCAGAACAAAAGTCTTTTCTAAAACAGCGACCTGTTTTTCTGCATCTGTCACGAAATAAGAGGAGAGATAACCACGATCGAAGCTCATCCCTTTGACGACATCAAGAATTGTTTTGAACCCTTTGGCTTCCTCGATAGTCATCGTTCCATCTTTTCCGACTCGCTCCATTCCTTTTGCGATGATCGATCCGATCTCTTCATCGTTGTTAGCTGAGATCGTACCAACTTGAATAATCTCGTTGGTGTTTTTAACTGGCTTGCTCATTTTTTTGAGCTTTTCGACGATAAGCTCGACAGCCTTTTCAATGCCCTTCTTGATCTCCATCGGATTGGCACCAGCAACAACTCTCAAAATCCCGCTGCTAAAAATGGCCTCGGCAAGAACTGTTGCAGTTGTCGTACCATCGCCAGCTTTCTCGGCTGTCTTGCTGGCAACCTCGATCACCATCTGAGCACCCATATTCTGGTGCTTGTCTTCCAGCTCAATTTCCTTGGCAACAGTTACACCATCTTTGGTAACTTGAGGAGGCCCAAATGATTTATCAATTGCGACATTTCGCCCTTTTGGACCGAGCGTCACTTTAACTGCGGCTGCAAGAGCTTTGACTCCCTTTAGGATTTGAGCACGCGCATCCTCTCTGTATTTGATTTTCTTTGCCATGATCGTTTACTTATACTCCTTCTTCTAAGATTATTCCGATAATTTCATCAAATCGTAGAACAACACACTCCTCGTCATCTACGGTTACTTCTTGTCCCCCATACTTGTCCATGAGGATCACATCTCCCACTTCGACTGGAATGAAAGGATCCTTGCCATCATCACTCTTTTTCCCTTTCCCAACAGCAATAACACGTGCCGAATCCTGCTTTTTCTTCGCAGAATCGGGAAGGATGATTCCCCCCTTGAGGGTCTCTTCCTGGTCTATCCTTTGAACCAGAACACGATCCCCAAGAGGTCTTAGTTTCAGCTTTTTTTTGGTCTTCATATTTTCTAAAACTCCTCTAAGTCTCAACGGTTTTCATTATACGAAACCCATCATAATCAAGGAAGAAAATTCTTGCAACACAAATTAGCACTCTTATGAAAAGTTTGCTAATTATGAAAAAGCCTAAACCATTGATTTTGTTGAATTAAAGTCGAATAGAGGGGGGTTCGGGGGGGGGCTCGATCTTTTAAACCAGAGAGTCTATTTTGTCGAAAATCAAGAAAACAGGCTTCTTCTCTCCTCAAGAGAAGGGGGTCTATCCCCATCAATCCTAGACAGCTCTCAACCCACCGTGAACGCGTACAAATTTGGAAGTAAAATAGATCGTTACCTTAACCCTTTTAGGCACGGAGCGTGGGGCAGATCCCCGGGGTAAGGGGGAAACTTTCTTCTTTATTAGACAACAAATTTGGATAACACACCTTGACATCTTGAAAGGGTATGTAGGAAATCGGATCGAAGCATTTCTTCACTACTTTTAGCCGCTTCTTTTTCTCTTTGCTCTCTAACAAATTTCGAAGATAGATCTCTAAGTGCCGATTGTAATCTTCTGTTTTCCTGTTGAAGAACTTTGACTCTACCTTCAAGTCCTTTGTCGATATTTTCAATCTCTTCGATGTTCTCCTCAAGAACTTCGATGCTATTTCCAAGAACTTTGATATGCTTTTCTAATCTTTCGACTTTTCTTTGAAGGGTTCCCCTTTCCTTCTGAAGAACCTTGATCTGTTCCTCTTGTCCTCCGATTTTCCCTTCAGAATCTTTGATGAGCTTTTCTTGCCCTTCAATTCTCTTTTGAAGAACTTCGACGTGCTTTTCTAGTGCTTCTTTTTCTTCTTCAAGAACTTTATTTTTATTTTTAAAAAATTCGTTTTTTTTTGTTTTTTTTTGGTTATGAATAATTGAATAAAGTGGAATTAAAGATTTTATATAATCAAATATTTTTGAAACAACACTATAAACCTTCTCTTTTAGATTACTAAGAGAAGGGTTGGAAACTTCTTCCGCACCTAAAGTGTTATTAACATTATCTCTTTCAACTCTTACTGTTTGCATTTTTAAACCTATTATTTGTTTATTATAATCAAATTTAAAATATCATTTTATCAAATAAATTTTTTTATTTTAAATGATTTTTATAAATAGATTTATTTAAAATGCTTCATTTTTCAGATAAAGGAGTCTGCCTTATTTAAATAACTAATATTTAGATAGATATAAAGTATCCGTTCAGTGGCAGGGCATTTTGATGAGAATTACTTGACAAACATCTTCCCGAAAAGTCCTCTTAAGTAATTAGGTTCATACGTGGCATTTCTTCTAGCATCAGCCATGCCCCGGCCTG
>JANQSR010000032.1 GCA_028279205.1 Simkania sp. | reverse complement strand
CTCAAGTTTCCCAAAAAAATTTATTTACAGCATCTAAATAGCCTGTTTTAAATGCGAATAAGAAGGCCTCTGAAGGTCTTGCTCAAAACTTCTTTCTTCCCGTGTAGGTGAAGAAAGACTACTTAGTCGTCTTCATGTTGTGCCCTACCCGCGCACAGCAGTGCATTTAGGCAGTCACCTAAACGTCCTTTTAGATAATTCCGTCCCAACTTTCCTTACGTTTCATGTGTCCGATGTGAGGCTCTATTGACTCTCTTCGCTTGAGCAGTTTTTTATAGTGCCTCCTTAGCCCTCTCTTCCCTGTGATGTAAATTTCTGCTCCTGTGACTTAAAGAGGGCATAGGGTTTGAAGTTTTTGAAAATTTTATTACAATTCCGATTAAAGCTTAGAAAAGCGTTAGACTCGATGCACTTTTTTTTCGAAAAACTCAGTTTTCTCGTTTCAATTGGCGAATATCTCCGTTTGATCTGGAATGTGGCTTCCGCAACTTTTAAGTGTCCACCCCGTTGGTCTTTGATTCGGGAACAACTCTATAATATTGGCGTTTTATCCCTTCCCGTCGTTGCAATGACAGGATTTTCAACAGGGCTTGTCTTAGCCGCCCAGTCATTTTTTCAGCTGAGTAATAAGGGGCTTGCAGGTGCGACTGGGCTGATGGTCGGTAAGGCAATGATCACCGAACTCGGTCCCGTATTAACCGCTTTTATGGTAACAGGACGTGTTGGGGCTGCGATGTGTGCCGAGCTTGGAACGATGGGCGTTACCGAACAGATCGACGCCTTAAAAACGATGGCGGTCAACCCCTACCGCCACCTCGTTTCACCCCGGTTCATTGCTGGAACCATTATGATGCCGCTTCTGACTGTTTTTAGTGTTTTCATGGGAATTTTTGGGGGCTACCTGATCTCGGTTTTCTACTTTCACATGCCACCGACGACCTACTTCGATCCAATGCCCGTCTACATGACCAACTTCGATCTGCTCACGGGGATCATCAAAGCGGTGATCTTCGGAGTGCTGATTGTAACGATCTCCTGTTACAAGGGATTAAAAACACATGGCGGAGCTGCAGGTGTTGGAAAATCGACAACCAATAGCGTGGTCATTTGTTACACATTCATCCTTTTCACCAATTTTTTGATCACTCTCGGGCTCAATTTATTGCGCAGCGCAGTGGGATGGGCTTCATGATTTATATTCACAACTTATGGAAGTGTTACGGAAAAAACCAAGTCTTGAAAGGGTTGACCCTAAAAATAGAGAAAGGGGAGACCCTTGTCATCTTGGGGCGTTCAGGTGTTGGAAAAAGTGTGCTCTTAAAACATATTGTTGGTATTGCAAAAGGGGATCAAGGCTATATTGAGGTTGGAGGCGTTCGGATTTCAGATCTAGACGAAGAAAAACGGTGCAAAGCGATGCGAAACATGGGAATGCTATTTCAGGGAGCCGCCCTATTTGACTCTATGAATGTCGGAGAGAACACCGCTTTTTACTTGCAACAGCATGGGAATTTGGAAACAGGTCGAAAATACTCCAGAGCAGAGCTTGCCGACATGGTCGACCACGCTTTGGAAATAGTCGGTCTGTCGGGTGTTCAAAAAAAGATGCCTGCAGATCTATCGGGTGGGATGAGAAAAAGAGCAGGACTTGCGCGTCTGATCGTCTACCGCCCCGAATATATTCTCTATGATGAGCCCACCACGGGTCTAGATCCTATTACGGCTATGCAGATCAACGAATTGATCTTAAAAACGCAAGAAGAGCTTAAGGCTACAAGTGTGGTTGTCACCCACGATCTCTTCTCTGCCCTTTTTGTCGCAGATCGATTGGCACTTCACAAAGAAGGAAAGATTGCTCATATCGGCAAACCAGACGCTTTCTTGCAAATAGAGGATCCGATCATTCAATTTTTAAAGAAGATGACAGAAGGCACCCGATCTTACAGGAGGAAAAGCCCATGATTGATTATGTGAAAAATACGCTCATCGGCCTTTTCGTCGTCGTTGCAATCGCCCTTATTGTCGGCATTATACTCTTCTTGGAACCTAGCGTTGGGGATGGAAAAAAAACACTCATCGTTCGCTTTTCAAATATCAATGGCCTTTATGTGGGAACACGTGTGATGTTTGCTGGAAAACCAGTGGGAGAGGTCGATGCTATTGAGCAGATCACAAAAGCGCGCGAACAACCAACAGATGAGCTTGGACATGTCTACTTTTACCAACTCATTCTTCACGTCGACTCAAGTGTTGAGATTTACAATACCGATGAAGTTTCAGTCCAAACATCGGGGCTTTTAGGAGAGAAATCTATTGCGATTATCCCTCGCGCCCCGCCAAAAGGGGTTAAGCCAACCCCCATCTCCGCAAGCACACCTATTTATGCCGACTCTTCCGATCCACTTGAAAGCGCCTTTATCGAGGTTTCACAACTTGCCGAAAAGGTCGAAGAGACCCTTGGAAGGGTCATCTCGTGGATCGATCAAAATGGGCAAGAGCTTGGCAGTGCCATTCGCACTTTTGATGACGCGATGGCAGAAGCGGCTACAGCTCTTGCCCAAGTCAATCAGAGCGATCTCATTCACAACCTCGATCTCGGCGCCCAGAATTTTTCATCTGTCATGCAAAATATCGACCATTCGATGAAACAATTGATAAAAGAGGATCTGTTTCACAACCTAGGTGTCACAGCGCGCAAGATGAAACATGTCAGCCAATCAGCTGAGCTTCTTACGAGCCATCTCGCCAAGGGCAAGGGAACTCTAGGACAGCTCTTTATGGAGGATAACACCTACTTGCTCTTAACGGCGATCTTAAGCAAAATCAATACCTTGATGAACGATGTGAACCATTACGGCGTCTTCTTCAATCTCAACAAAGAGTGGCAAAGAAGACGCTTAAAGCAGGTAACACAGCTCAATGCTCTAAGGACGCCCGAGAATTTTCGCAGCTATTTTGCCAAAGAGGTAGACCTGATTAACACGTCAATGTCCCGTCTTTCGATGTTGATCGATCGAGCTGAAAATAACAGCGGAAGGGAAGAAATTTTTAAAACCCCTCTTTTCAAACAAGATTTTGCGGACCTACTCAACCGCGTGCAAGCTCTTTACAGTAACTTGCGCCTCTACAATGAGCAGTTGATGGAGACAAAAGAGTAGAAGCTAGTATCATGGTCTAGTCTGTGGGTAAGCGTCTAATGAACCCATCTTTTGCTTAAATCACACATGTCGGTAAGCAAGGAAGTGCTGGATGGAATGAACTATATCACGAAGGTTTCCAC
>JANQSR010000072.1 GCA_028279205.1 Simkania sp. | reverse complement strand
AGAAGCGATCAAAAGGGAAAAAGGGGTCAAGGAAGAGTTCGAGAAGTTCTTAGAAGAGCTGAAAAAAACCCTAAACCCAAGAATCACCGATAAAGAGGTGATCGAAATGCTCAGCCAACACATCCTAACAAGGCCTGTCTTTCGAGCTCTATTCGCAGACAATAACTTCGCAGAGAAAAATGCGATCTCCAGATGGTTAGATAGTGTGATCGACCGATTTGACCAAGCGGCGATCAACCACGAAACAAAAAAGCTCGGAACATTTTACGAAAATGTTAAAGAGCGGGTTGAGCTTGCTAAAAGTCCCGAAGCCAAACAGGATCTTATCCGCAGTCTGTACGAAACCTTCTTTTGCAAAGCGTTTCCCGAAAGAGCCAAGGCTCTGGGCATCGTCTACACCCCGATAGAGGTGGTCGACTTTATCTTAAAAAGCGTGCAAGGGATGTTAAAAAAACACTTTAACTCCGATTTAGGGGATAAAGATCTCCACATTCTCGACCCGTTCAGCGGGACGGGCACCTTCCTCGTGCGCCTCATTCAGTCTGACCTGATCAGCGACAAAGACCTAGTGCGCAAGTTCACTAAAGAGCTCCATGCAAATGAGATCGTGCTCCTCGCCTATTACATCGCGGCGATCAACATCGAAAATGCCTTTTCTGCCCGCACCCCGAACAAAACGTATGAACCTTTCGAGGGGATGGTCTTAACCGACACCTTCCAAATGCACGAGGAGGATCCCGATCTCGTCGATCTTCCGAAGTCTCCCGAGAATAATGAGCGCGTAAAAAGGCAAAAATCTCAGCCGATCCGCGTGATTGTGGGAAATCCCCCCTACTCGGCTGGACAAAAAAGTGCAAACGACAACAATAAAAAACTCGACTACCCCCTTCTAGATAGAGAGATTCGGGGGACTTACGCGAAAAAATCAACCGCTAGGTCAAAGAACACGCTTTATGATTCCTACGTCAGAGCCATTCGTTGGGCATCAGATCGGATCGATCAAAAGGGGATTGTTGCCTTCATCACGAGCGGCTCTTTTTTAAATGACAACAGTAAAGATGGGCTGCGTAAGTGCTTGGCTGAGGAGTTCTCCCATCTCTATCTGTTCGATCTCAGAGGTGACCAACGAACTTCGGGCGAAGATTCTCGCCGTGAAGGGGGAAAAATTTTCGACCTAGGTTCACGTCAACCCGTGGTCATTTCGCTCATGATCAAAGACCCAGAGCATTCTGGGCCTTGTGAGATCTACTATCATGATATTGGGGACTACCTCTCTAGAAAGGAGAAGCTCTCCAAAATAGAGGGATTCGTGAGTATGGATCAAATCAAGGAGTGGAAGCGGATCATTCCAGATAGTTATGCCGATTGGATCAATCAACGGGATCCTGCGTTTCAAAAATGGATCTTACTCGGAAACAAGAAGGGTGAAGAAAAGTCTATTTTTCGCAATCGATACTCTATGGGAGTTAAAACAGGACGTGATGCGTGGTGCACCAATTTTAGTCGCGATGAACTTGAGCAAAACATGAAAAAGATGATCGATAACTACAACCAGCATTTGAAGAGGAATCGGGAGTTGACCTTTCGACAAAAGGGGCAAACCCTTAGCCTTTACAGACCTTATACAAAAAAATGGGTCTATTTCGATCAAAACCTTAATGAGAGGGTCTATAAACAACGCAAACTATTTCCCACCCCGAACCATTCGAATCTGGTCATCTGTTGCTCAGGAAAAGGGGGTAAAACCAGTTTCTCCTGTCTCATTTCTCAACAGCTTCCTGATCACGGTTTTCTAGGTTCTGGCCAGTGCTTTCCCCTTTACTGGTATGAAAAGCAAAAGCAAGCTGACGATCTATTCAAGGGGGAAGACCAACCCGAATTTGTTCGCCGCGATGCGATTAGCGACTGGGCACTCGCCCGTTTTCAAGAGTATTACACCGACTTTTCGATTACCAAAGTGGATCTCTTTTGGTACATCTACGGTGTGTTGCACTCTCCTGATTACAGAGAGCGTTTTGAGGTCAATCTGAAAAAGGAGATGGTTCGCATCCCTTATGCTTCCGATTTTTGGCTCTTTAGAGAGGCTGGCCACAAGCTCGGAACGCTCCACTTGAACTACGAAACGGTAGAGCCCTACCCGCTGAACGAAGAGAGCAATGGGAACGAGAATTATCGGGTGTCAAAAATGAAATTTGGGAAAAAGGGTAAAGAAAAAGACAAGTCCGAGATCTTGTATAACTCACATTTGAGACTCACAGGGATTCCGCTAGAAGCGTACGACTACGTGGTCAATGACAAATCAGCTATAGAGTGGATCGTGGGGGGAGTGTCGTCTAAAAAGACTTTTGGTTATCGTGTAGGTGAGGACAAGGAGAGCGGTATTGTGCACGATCCAAATACCTACTCCGAAGAGCCCCGCTATATCTTAGATCTCGTAAAACGGATCGTACGTGTCAGCATTGAGACTGTGGAAATTGTTAAAAAGCTCCCACCATTGCCATTAGATGAAAGTACTGGTTTATCCATCCAAAAAGAGGTCGATAAGTTAGAAAAAGTGGAAGACCCAGAAAATTCATCCGTTTATCGTCGATCTTGAGCTATTTTCTCTACATGAACGCGCAAAATTCTCCTTCTCTTCAAGGGTCTTACCTGAGCAACAAGAGCTCAAAAGGGGAAGTGAGAAAACCGAAGAGGTAGCAATAAGAAGCTAGTCTCAAGATTCCACGAAAGAGACAGAAATAGAAGAAAAGACGACAGCCACAAAATTTCAAAACTTCTTGTTGGGTAAAGGGTGACTGTAAGGTCAAGTCTTGTTTAGGACAAATCTTAAGCCCCCCCGTCAACGCTTACCCAATTTGTTTGGTATAAAAGGTGCCCAAGGGGTAGTTTTTCAAAGAATAGAAAATATTCCTAACTTCCAAACCCCTCTGTTTTAAGGGGCTTGAGATCCAAAAATAGAAGGAGGAGAAATGCCAAAAGGAGGGTTAGAGGAAAGCTGATCATCGCCTGTTTGTAGTCTGCTGCTGAGTAGAAGGGAAGGCCATCTTTGATGGTTCCATCAGACCCCTTATCAAGCAAGAATCCGAGAAATGGCTGAATAATCGATGAGCCAAATGCAACCATAAAGTTTGTCAGTGCAATGCTTGTGCCTTTGGCCTGTCCAGGGTTTAGCTCTAAAGACAAAGAAAAATTAAGCAGCTGAGCAGATGAAAAAATGCCTACAAAGAAGAGAAGCACAAACAAAAGCCAAATGGGCAAATCATCCACATAAATCACTGGAATCAGGCTAATACCTGTTAGCAAGATTCCCATTAAGAGAAACGGTTTTCTCCTCTTGAAACGATCTGAAATCAAACCGATCAGTGGTCCTCCTACAATCCATCCCAAAAAGGTCATCGATATGATGTATCCCGCTAAAGATTTTTCCATTCCATATTTTTGAATGAGAAACGGGGTTCCCCACAGAGAAGCAAACCCTGCCGTCGTTGAGTAAAACAGAAGAGCAACGAGTCCGTTCAGATAAATTTTGTAGTTACAGCAGATCAGTTTTAAATCTTTAAGTAAACCGATCGTTAACGATTTTGCTTTTGGATGAGAGGGGGATTTTCGAGGTCTTAAAATGGCGAGCAAACAGAAAGTCACAAATAAAAAAGCCCCCGCAAAAGAGAAAATTTGTACGGTTGGGCGCCAGCCAAATTTTTCAACAAGCGAAGAGAGGGGGCCTTCAGCACCCAGGGCGCCGAGCATGCCAAGTGAATTACCCAAGCCGACGAGAAGCGCAAGTCTTCTTGGGGGAAACCAGTTGGAGCAGATATAGATCATTCCGACAAAACCGAAAGCGGAGCCCAAACCCATCAAGAAACGGCCTGTTTCTGCAACCCCTAATTGGTTGGCAATGGCAAATAAAAAGGTTCCAACTGCGCAGGTTAATGAGGCAAAGGCGAGTAGCCTCTGCGCTCCAAAACGATCTATGAGGATTCCAACTGGAATTTGCATGGGTGCATAGGCGTAAAAATAGAAAGCACTCAATGTTCCGAAAGAGGTCGCCGTGATCCTAAAAGCTTCTAAAAGCTCTTTAACCATCACAGTTGGAAAAACTCGGATGAAAAACTCATAAAAGAGGAAAAGGGTGGCTCCCCCCCACATCACCCAGCTTGTCAACGTGGTTTTTCTCATCAGAAGTTTTCAATTTGATTGAGATAAAAGGTGCCCAAGGGAAAATCCTTTTCAAACTCTTCTTTTTTACGCTTTTTTGCGAACTGATTGATAATTTTATTTGCTAAAACTTTGCCAAGCTCTACCCCTTCTTGGTCGAAGGAATTGATGTTCCATATAAAGCCCTGAAAGGCTATTTTGTGCTCGTAAAAAGCCAAAATAGCTCCCATTGTATAAGGGTTACACTGTTTGGCCATGAGAAGACGCGTTGGTCGATTTCCCCAAAACATCTGGTTGGGATTTTCACTTTTTTCTCCTTGGGCTAAGCCGATTGATTGAGCAAACAAGTTGGAGAGTAACTTTTCTTGAGAAGTTGTTCCCTCATATTCGTAATCGGTAGAGTTTTGAGATTCACAAAATCCAATAAACTCGATCGGCACGATGTGGGTTCCTTGGTGGATGAGTTGATAGAATGAGTGTTGACTGTTGGTTCCAATCTCGCCCCAAATAATCGGTCCCGTCCAATAGTCGACAACCTGCCCTTGCCTATCGATCTGCTTTCCATTCGACTCCATATCACATTGTTGCAGATGAGCTGTAAAACGGGAGAGCGCTTGTGAGTAGGGGATGATCGCTGTTGTTGGAAGATTGAGAAAGTTGTGGTTCCACACCCCCAAGAGGGCAGAGAGTAGCGGGAGGTTTTTGTTTGGATCTTCACTAAGTGCAACTTTATCCAGCGCGTGAG
>JANQSR010000031.1 GCA_028279205.1 Simkania sp. | reverse complement strand
ATCTTTCCCGTACTTTTTTAGCGTGTAATCGATCACCTCCAAGCGGCGATCCATACAAATGTCAACGTCGATATCTGGATAAGACTCCCGCTCGGGGTTGATGAATCTTTCGAAAAAGAGCCCAAACTGCAACGGTTCAATATTGGTGATCCCAATCAGATAGAGAATAATCGAGCCCGCACCCGAACCGCGACCAGGACCTACTGGGATTTTCTGGGTCTTCGCCCAAGCTATAAAATCATAAACAATCAGCAGATAGTCACACATTCCCTTCGAAATGATCACCTCTATCTCATGCTCAAGCCGCTTTTTCACCACATCCAAAGGGTTTTGATCGGGGTAAATGGCTTCAATCTTCTCCAACCTCTCAGGAGGGTACCGCTCTGGAATGGTTTCCTTACAGAGCCTCTTTAAATAGACTTCTGTTGCATGGATCCGCTCTTTCTCATCAAAAACCGTTCCTTCTAAGTGGGGAGGAGTGAAGACAGGGTAGTACTTTCTGTTAAAATCGAGATTTAAATCACATTGATCAGCGATGGTTTTAGAGGTTTGAATCGCCTGGGGCAGATCGGAGAAGAGTCTTTCCATCTGAGAGGGCGATTTGAAATAGAGCTGCCGTGTGGGCATCACTTTCCGTTTGGGATTCGGTCTACGACTTTTAACCTTCCCATAATTATCTTTTTCCAAAATTTCAAGTGTTTGACCCGATTGGATATTCATGAAGAGTTCATGCGCCTCCCAATCTTCTGCTTCGAGATAGCGAACATCGCTTGTCGCAACATAAGGGATACCTTTTTCTTCTGCTAGCTGGACAAACCGGCGTGCAACCCTGTTTTGCCCTTCTATGTGATCGACATATTTTTGATAAAGCCACGACTCAGACTCATTTCTGTATTGAGTCAGCTCTTCGGTGCTGATTTGATCCCTTTCCATTTGCAAATAGAAATCGGAACCATAGGCGGAAAGAGCCCAATCAATCTCTTGTGTAAACTCTTCCTCTTTTCCTTGAATGATCATCTGCGAGGCGTAACTTTGAATAGGACCAGATAGACAGATCAGATCTTTCGAGTATTTTTCTAAAGTTTCCTTGTCAACGCGAGGGAAAAAATAAAACCCTTCAATGGACGCAATCGAAGAGAGTTTGCAAAGATTTTTGTACCCCTCGATTCCCTTGGCTAGAAGAACAAGCGGATAGCCGACTGCGTGGTTTGGTCTCTTCTTTTTCTCCAAGCGAGAAAAAGGAGCAACTGCAATCTCAAGGCCTAAGATCGGCTTGATTTGCTCCGCTTTGCACCCTTTAAAAAAGTCGATAGCCCCGTGCATATTGCCAAAATCTGTGAGTGCCAAGGAGGGAATCTGCTCCTCTTTCGCCTTTTCGATCAGCCTCTCGAGAGAGGCTGTTGAATTTAGAATCGAGTATTGTGAGTGGACATGAAGAGGAACCCAAGTCTGTGCTAAATCTTTCAAGCTGCCTCAACCTCGATGTTTGATTTTTTGTTCCAAAGGGGGAGCAACATGGCGACAGCAATCACAGAACAGGTGCCCAGCAAAATGAAAAATCCAGGCCAACCAAACCTTTCGGTCATTTTTGCAAATGGGTATCCCGCAACGGTTGCTCCTATGTATGCAAAGAGTCCAGTAAATCCAGTGGCAGAACCAGAGGCTCTCTTTCCCGCCATTTCGGCCGCCGCCATCCCGATGAGCATTTGCGGTCCAAAAATTAAAAATCCAACGGTGAACATCATCGTAGAGAAGAACAAAACGCTCGAAGAAGAGGTCGCCGAGAGGATTAACAAGACAAGGGTGATCCCCAAACTAAAGAGCACATTCACAGGACCTCGCCTTCCTTTAAAAAGGGTATCAGAGAGCCAACCTGCCCCCAAACCTCCAAAAATGCCCCCTATTTCAAAAGAGGAGACACAAGATGCAGAGGCTACCATAGAAAACCCATTCTCTTTCATGAGGTAGAGCTGCACCCAATCATTAACAGCGGTTCTGATCACATAAACAAAGAAAACGGAGAGGGCAAGAATCCATATAGATCTATTCTTTAGCACATATTTCGTCAAAATCTCGCGAGATGTGAGCCCCTCTGATTTCCCGTTTTCTGAAGAGACCTCATCAAGTGCACTAAAATCATTGCGGTAGGTTTCGACCGAAGGAAGACCTCGAGCTTGTGGATTATCCCGAATCCGATTGATGAGAAAAAACCCAGAAAAAATTGCGAGGATGCCGGGCACATACATCGCATAGCGCCAACCCAAAAGCCCCATAACAAAGGCACAGATGGGGGGAATGAGCGCGCCTCCAATGTTGTGAGATGTATTCCACACTCCCCACCAACGCCCCCTCTCCCTATGTGAGTACCAATAGGTGAGCAAGCGAGCACAAGGGGGAGACCCCCAACCTTGGAAGAACCCGTTTATCATACAAAAAAAACTAAAAAAGAGCAGAGTGGAAGAGAGTCCAAACAAGAGATTCGCTACGCCCGTCATGATCAAACCAAAGCCCATAAAGTAGCGTAAATTCGTCTTATCGGAGATAACTCCACTAAAAAATTTACTCACACCATAAGAGATTGAAATCAGACTAAGCAAAATCCCCAATTGCCCTTCTTCAAAGCCCAAATCGGAAATCAGACCAGGCATTGCAGAGACGAGACTCTTACGTGTAAAATAGAAGATGGCATAACCGATGTAGATGGAGTAAAAAACACGCCATCTCCAATAGCGGTATTCCCTCTTAATCCCCTCTTTGTCTTCAATCGGAGTCTTGGGCAGATCAGGTTTAAAAAAGTCGATGATGCTCATGTAGAATCCTTTTTTTCTTACACCTCAGCTTACCAATTAACAAAATAAAATGACATCAAATTTTCTTTGAGAATTTTCTCCTGTAAATAAAAAAAACAAGAATACAATTAAATTGATATAAAAATATTAACATATTTTTTTATATGAAAACTAGGATTGATTTTTGTACGTCCTTAAAAACTCATGGCATTACTGTACTTCCCGTGAATCGCGTAAGGAAATTTATGATTGGAAAGTGGCACTTCGATAGCGCTCTCGAAT
>JANQSR010000045.1 GCA_028279205.1 Simkania sp. | reverse complement strand
GCTCTCACCCTAAAAAAAGATGAAGTTTATAGGCCGTAAAAAAGAGCTGGAGAGATTAGAACTCCTTCACAAGAAAAATTCGGCTAGCCTTGTTGTTATTCGAGGAAGAAGGAGGATTGGCAAGAGTCGGCTTATTGAGGAGTTTGCTTAGTGATTGATAGAAGGAACTCAAGGCTTGTTACAATCCGATTATCGGATTTACTCGAGCATTTGCAAGAGAACCCGTACTCGCAAACGGGTCACCTATCGGCTGTACGTTTAAGATTAAGCGAGCCGATAGCTAATGGAAACCGAATCACAGCCGCAGCCTTCAAGCAATGAAGAGTGTGATTTCTAACACGTCTGAGCGATTGCACCCAGGGAATATCTCGCTCTTTCTGGGATCTCTACTGGCATCATACCAAGACATTCTAAACAAACCACCTACCATTTGCAAAAAAAACTTGCTTGCCATAAGTTTTTAAGGACGTACCCATCCAAGCTTGCCGCGAATAGCACCTTCTTTAACTTTTATGCGGAATGGAGGCCAAGAGATTCCGTCTGAATTTTCGTATTGTTTAGATGGGTCATCACTTTTGACCTCTCCAAACTCTCGAAGAAATCTAGACTCACTATACGACCTAAAGTTGTCTCCGACTGAACCCTCTTCAATATGGAAACGGGGGGTATAAGGGGAGAAAGTAAATTCCCTTGCCCAGTTTAAAAATCTTTGAAACGAATTTGTTTGGGCAATTTTCGCATCAGTAACTTGATAAAAAACTCTTAATTTATTCGTAAGGTCAATCCCAACAATCCTCTCTTGTGTCGTTAGATCGTCCAAGTAACAACGTTTGAATGAAGCTTGTGAAATTTTAGAGGCCAGTGTTTTCAATGAAAATGATCCTTCATATGTAGCTACTGTAACCACTCGCTCTCCCCAAAAAGTAATATCTGATTGAGCTGATTCGAGTAAGTCATTTATAGTAGACAGCTGGGTAGAAAAATCAATTTTTTCCAAGTAGTCGCAGATATTCATGTAAGCATCCTTATTTTGGTGATTTTGGCTATGTATTATACACTCTATAAGGATTTATTGTCACTAACAGGCAAAATTTTGGGTACAATCAAAAGTGTTGAGGCTTAACTTAAGCGGCCTTCTTCTCTTTCCAATAGCCCTCCCAGTATCCATTTGCTCTCGCTACCCTCATGAGGGCATTTGCATTCTCGACTTTCCACCATGCCCCAGATATTTTTAATCTTTTTTGTATGACATGTCGATGGCTACTTTCAATTTCTCCAGACCCTATGGCCAGTCCCTGGTTCTTCGCCTTCTTATAATCCATATATTTTATTCGTTTCCCCATCTATCTTAAAAGAGCTTTTCTAGAAGAAATTTTCTTGGATTATTTTTGTTATAGCAGAATCTATTAATTTACTAGTTGAAACGCCAACTCCACCCTCTTTTGCAAAACTAGACCATTTAGATACGGATGATCTTACCCCATCAATGATCGTAAGCGCATCAGATTTTTTTATATTGCTGATTTTAGCCAGCTCCAACAGTTGCTCGATACCAGGGTCTTTGCCCACACCCATTACCATAGAACAATGCTCGCCACTTGGACCTGAAGAAAATGTTAAATCGTAAGAGGGGGAGACCCGCCAAACACCCTTCGAATCCATTAAAAACGAAAAGTTTTTAGAATGATCATCCCGGTTGTGACTCAAAACATTAAACACGCAACTCCTATATTGTTTCTCACACTCCTTCATCTCTTTAGTCAAATGCATGGTTGCTTTCATGATCATCTCATAGTCAAGGCTTGGGGCTCTATGATCGGCGTGTAGCAGACCACTTACTGTGTGCATATGGACTCTGGAATTATCTGTTTTATCAAACCGTTTACTTGCAAAAAAACCAAGTCCTTTGCGAGCTGGAAACAATTTAGCTTTCGGTAGATCAAGACCTGCATCTTGTGCCATCAGGTGATAAGCATATTCAACCTGGCCGATATCTTTTGGATCCAAGTAAGAGGGAAACTTGATCAGCCAATGCTCATCATCAAGATGCATTAAAACTTTTGGCCTTGCACCTGCTGAAGAGCCACCAAGATATAGCAAGTCTTCAACATATTTGTCACTATCATGCTCTTGGAATTCAGTAATTTCTTTAGCAATTTCATCCAAAGATTCATGCGGAATATTTCGCGTATGCTCTGCTTCAGGTTCATAAATCAAAGCTCCCATGCCATGAGAGCCTACAAAAGAGAGCCTATCAAGTAGAGAGAGGCTACCAGGATTGATCTTCTGTTTGGTGAGTGCACGGTCTAGAAGCAGTCTTCCCCAACCATCGGGTAGAGAATCATTAAAGAGACCAAACAAACCGTCAAAGGTAAAATCATCTGCTACTATTACGCCAGGTTTAAGGGGCAATTTGAATGGAGAAAGATTAAGACCCGTTTCTATAAAGCTCGCGTCATATTCAAAGAAAAGCTTCCGGTTATTAAGGGCCAAACGGCCGACAAAAATTTTATCATCCATCGGTTTATAGTAAACATGGACGACTTTCACAGGATCAAATTTCATTTGCGCCCCCTTTTTCGCGCATGCTTATCTAAAAGCTCGTCAAGAGATGTGGGTAATTTATCATCCGTTTGAGCAAAAAGGTGCTCAAAACTATCCATCTCACCAAGTGCTAGGGCAATCTTAAGCAGCGACTCGAGTGATATTTGCCCTTTTTGCTCAAACTTCTTCAACGTGCCATAACTTACTCCTGACTTTTCAGACAGAGTTTGCTGACTCAAGTTAAGTCTCAAGCGCTTCTTTTGAGCTCTTTTAGCCATTTCCTTAGCCATCTCGAAAGGCGATTTAATTGATATCATAATAACCCTTAACCCCTATTTAAGTCTATAAAAGATATCATAATATCTACTCTGTAATAAATCAACCCAAGCCTCAATATCGCCCAGCAACCGTTTTGTAAATATGGCTTGGGTGTTATCCCTACAAGCCTTCCCCTTTAGGAGAGGGGGGGCACACTTTTTTGTGTGACCCAAGAAATAGCATGAAATTGACATTTGTCAATCTTATGATGTAAAATAAAGCGATGTTTTCGCATCATGAAATTGACGTTTGTCAATCTTATGATGTGAAAAAAAGGCTCTCACCCTAAAAAAAGATGAAGTTTATAGGCCGTAAAAAAGAGCTGGAGAGATTAGAACTCCTTCACAAGAAAAATTCGGCTAGCCTTGTTGTTAT
>JANQSR010000042.1 GCA_028279205.1 Simkania sp. | reverse complement strand
CAAAGCTCCGCCAGCTAATACCCCAGTTGCAGCTTTAGACTCACATCCCACAAGCAGACTCAAAATAAGAACCGATGCAATAACTGCAGTTTTTTTATTTTTCATGTTACCCTCTTAAAAATAAGATTTTTCTTTTTAAAAAAATCAATCTTTTAATTTTTGTTTAACAGATTAAACAATGATTTAAAAATGTTTTTTTAAATGGAAGCACCTTCTATCAAACTCAAGCAGATTGTCATAAAAAAAAGCGACTGATAGAATCGACACTTGTGGTTTTTATCTCTAGTGCGCAGGCTTTTAAGCCTCAAGTTTGGTTTAGGGGTGTTAGCTCAGTTGGAAGAGCGCAACAATGGCATTGTTGAGGTCAACGGTTCGATCCCGTTACACTCCATTCACATTATTGATCGCGCATAATAAAAAGATCCAAGTAGCGCAGTCTGATCATTCAAAGCGAGTTTGACGGGGATTTTCGAGAGCAGCTCAGAAAACCTGCCTTTTCTCTTGAAATTTTCCATAAAAACTCCCTTCTCTATGATCTTTGAAAGTTTTAGCGCGATCCCCCCCCCTAGAAAAATGCCCCCCAGGGCATACATTTTCAAAGCCAAGTTCCCCGCTTCCGCCCCGTAGATTGAGACGAACATTTGCAATGCTTGGAAGCAGGCAGTAGAAGATCCCTCGATCCCCCTCTCAGAAATTAAACGGGCAGAGTCCCCTTTTTGGATCATCTCAAAGGTCGAGGGGGATTCTCTCTCTTTTTTTGTTTCAACCAGAAATTGATAAATATGACAGAGACCAGGACCAGACAAAATCCGCTCATAAGAGACGTGGTGGAACTTGACTCTAAGATATTTTAACAGCTCATCTTCCAAGGAGCTCCGAGGCCCAAAATCCCCATGCCCTCCTTCACAAGCAAAGGGGTGGTAATTTTTCCCATCGAAGTAGATCCCAGCCTCACCAAGACCCGTCCCTGCAGAGATCATGGCCTGATTTCCTTCAGACTCTGGATCCCCCTCATTTAGAATAGCAAAATCTTCGCTCTCGAGCAGCTTGACCCCATAAGCGTGCGCTTGTAAATCGTTGATGAGTCCAACCTTTTCAATCGAAAGTTCTTTAGAGAGCTTTCCAGCATCGACAATCCAAGGTAAGTTTGTCGTCTGACTTTTGCTTTTTTTAACAGGGCCTGCGACTGCAAAGCAGGCGCGTTTGATCTCTAGTCTGCTTTCCTTTAGAAAATCTTTGACGATCGACTGCAAATCAGGGTGATCGTGACTTGAAGAGACTTGCTTTTTAATGCATTCTCCTCTCTCTTTTTTCCCCCTATAAATAGCTAAGCGGGTGTTGGTCCCGCCAATGTCTCCGACTAAATAAAACAAACCTGAAAATTTCTCGAATATTTGGCCTTTGAACCCGATCTTTGATTTTTTAGCTCCAATAGATATGTCTAATTTGGTATATATGCAAGGGAAAAAAGAGGTAAAATTATGTCACAAAACGAAGACGCAGCAAAGAAAAAGGCACTCGAGCTTGCCATTGCCCACATTGAAAAACAGTTTGGAGAAGGGGCTATTATGTCTCTTGGAGACCATTCTTCAACAAGAAAGATTGATACGATCTCGACAGGAGCAGTCTCTCTTGACCTAGCTTTGGGTATTGGGGGAGTTCCAAGAGGACGGGTCGTCGAAATCTATGGCCCAGAATCTTCAGGAAAATCGACTCTTGCAACACATATCGTGGCCAACTGTCAAAAAAAAGGGGGCAAAGCGGCTTATATTGATGCTGAACACGCGTTAGATCCCATCTATGCAGAAAAAATCGGAGTCAACCTCAAAGATCTGATGATCTCACAACCTGACTGTGGAGAGGACGCTTTGAACATTGCAGAAATGCTTGCACGCTCAAATGCCGTCGATCTGATCGTGGTCGATTCGGTGGCGGCTCTCGTTCCGAAATCGGAACTCGAAGGGGAGATCGGAGACACACATGTCGGTTTACAAGCTCGCCTTATGTCTCAAGCGCTCAGAAAGTTGACATCAACACTTTCAAAAAGCCGAACTTGCGCCATCTTCATCAATCAGATTCGGGAGAAAATTAACGTCATGTTTGGTAACCCAGAGACGACAACGGGAGGGCGCGCTCTTAAGTTTTACTCTTCTGTTCGTCTAGACATCCGTCGGATTGGTTCTTTGAAAGGTTTGGAGAATTTAGATGTTGGTAATCGAGTAAAGGTGAAAGTTGTTAAAAACAAATTAGCCCCTCCCTTCCGAATTGCTGAATTCGACATCTTGTTTGGCGAGGGAATTTCACACGCTGGATCTCTGATCGACCTCGGTGTCGAGCACGCCATCATTGATAAAAAAGGTGCCTGGTATAGCTATCGAGAAAATCGCCTAGGTCAGGGCAAGGAGGCGACGAGGGAAACGTTAAAGTCACGCCCAGAACTCGCCAGTGAGATCGAAACTCAAATTCTGGAAAAGGCTCAAGGGGTTAACAAGGAGAAACCCGCATTAGTATAGAAGTGAGCTCCTGAAACTCTTCATTAAAGATCCCCACCTTTTTCACCTGCTTTTCGAAGGATGCAATCTCATTTTCCAATAGATTTAAGGTTTCTTCCTCACCCAGACAGTTTGCGATGTTTGAATTTTTTTTCAGTAAGAGATCCTTCTCTCTATCATCCAAATCGTCTGCGATTTGAAACGCCATTCCAAAGTGATAAGAGGCTTTTTTAATCTCTTTAATTTGAGAAATTGAGCCCCCTCCAAATAAAAAACCCAACACAAAAGAGAGTTCAAATAGGGAAACGGTCTTCATGGCAATGACTTGGCGCGCATGAAAAGCCTCCTTCCCCTTGGGGAAGAGATCAAAAAATTGCCCGCCCGTCGCCCCTAGTAATCCAGATCCTTTGGTAGCGCAAGATAGGGCTATTTGCCCAACCTCTTTTGTCACATCGAGCATATTTTTTTGGATGATTGCAAAAGCCTGAGTTATTAGAGCGTAGCTTGCCAAAAGAGCGACAGCCTCTCCAAAAACCTTGTGCGTTGAAAGTCGTGATCTTCGGTAATCATCGTCATCCATGCAGGGAAGGTCGTCCACGATCAGTGAAGAGGTGTGAAAAAACTCAACGCAAAGAGAAGCGTCCAAGGGCACTTTTCCAAATCCCAAGGCGTTTGCAACCATTAAAACAATTGCAGGACGCACCCTTTTCCCCTTGTTTAACAGGGCGTACTCAAGGGCATCTCTCAGCCTCGTTTTTTCACATAGCTCTGGGATAGCCCCTTTTAGGTGGTTTTCAAATAGCTCTTTATAGCGATAAATAGAGTGGAGCTTAGACAGAAGGATCCTCCTCTTCGATATCAGAGTGAGAAATTGAGGAAGAGAGGTAAATCTTCGCCCGTTTTTTGAGTAAAACCCCTGGATTTAACACGACATGGCATCCGATCTGACTAAAGTCTCCAATGAGAGCACCGAACTTCTTGAGACCCGTGGGAAACTTTCTTTCAGAAAGGCGAACCGAGATCTCTTTTTGATCTAGCCGAACATTTGAACAGGTCGCTCCAGCTCCCATGTTCACATCGTTTCCCAAGATAGAATCTCCAATATAGTTAAAATGGGCTGCCTTAGCGTCATGTAAAAAAATAGAGCACTTTGTTTCAGTTGCATGCCCGATCACACACCGATCTCCTGTCAGAAGATAAGGGCGAATGTAGCTTCCATGGCGCACATGACAATCTCTTCCGATAATAGAGGGTCCTTGAATGTAAGCTCCCTCTTCTACAATTGTCCCCTCTCCAATTGAGATTTTAGACACATTCTTTAGTGTAACCGAAGGGGGAATCTCACAATCGATCCCGTTATAAGAACAGGTATCCAGATACCTCTTTAGTCTTTCAAAAACAGACCAGAACGGTTGCCCACTCTCAAAAAGGAAAGAGTATCCAAAAGATTTAAGATCAAAAAACCTGTCGAAGCACAAACTATCCATGGGCACAAAGAATAGAAAAATATCATTATATCAGGCCTTTTTCCACTCTTTTTTCCAGCAATTCCCCATGAAGATTTTTTAGGGGGAAATAAAAAAAAACTTTTCGTAAACTCTTTTCGAATAATCAACCA
>JANQSR010000016.1 GCA_028279205.1 Simkania sp. | reverse complement strand
TAATATCGATATGGGCTTTCATCTGTCGCTTCCCCTCTTGTTGCAGAGAGGAATCAATGTGCAACTTCCAGCCACTTGCCTTCCCAAATTGGCCATGGCTAGATAAGTGAAAAAACGGTTTATTCCTCCCTAAAGAGATGCCGTTGAAATGGGCAAAGAGCTGACCAGACTCTTTGAGTTCAAACTCTCCTGCAAGTTTTGCAGAGAGTTGATCAGACCCCATTTGAGGGTTTTTAAATGTGATTTTTGCCCCTGAGAATTGCCCTTTCCCAACAAAGCATTTCCATATTTGATCATTCAGCCTATACCCTCTTAGAGCTCTTCCCCCTTTACTTTCGGCTCGATTGAGGAAGATCGCAGTTCCATACTTTTCATGGGCAAAATAGAAATTGGATAGTTGTAGATCATAATCTAGGTGGGAGATCTGTTTCTTTGATCCAATCTCACATGCTAATTTTCCTGAGAGGGTTCCTTGCTTTAAGCAAATAGCTGGGTCTACCTCTTCTAAATAACGGAGAGCTTCGACGACCCAAGGAAGGTCAAGCTGATCGAGGTTGATGTCGATGGCAAGCCCCCTTTTTCGCGTCGATAAGCTCGCTCTGATTGGGGGGTTCTTAAGTTCTTTTCGACTCATCGCAATCAACATCTCTTTTTGATTCAGACTCCCCAGTTTTGGTTGCAGAGCAAAGTGAATCTCATTTGGCTGATTCGATCCGAATGAGAGTTTTCCCCGACGTATAAGAATGTTTCTTTTAAGAAGGAAGTCATAGGGAGCTAGAGAGAGCCGATCTTTCTCCCTTTTTTCTGAGGTGAAGAGAGAGAGTTCGGGAGCCTCAATGAGGATTTCAGATTTCAGACGAAAGGGGGAGAATTGAATCGAGACTTTAAGCGAAAGGGTTTCGATTTTTGCATCAAATTTTTGAGATCGATCCCCCTTAGAAGAGAGTCTCACTTGGCGTAGGGTGCAAGAGGTTCCCTTCCAATCAGAGCTCTCATAGTCAAAGAGAACCTCTTCCCCTTCTAAAAATTTTTTTTTCAAGGAAAGCTCTATCCCATGACAGAGCAAAGAATGGCGAAAGAGGATGAAGATCAAAAAAAAAGAGCAAAGAAGGCAGAGTAAAACTGCTTGTTTCTTTGAGACTCGATTCATGCCAACTCACTTAAGTTCGGGATCCACATGATAGGGATCGGGGGAAAAATTATCAAACTGAAGAGGAGGCTCTTCAGGGCAAATCATTTTTTCCAATAATCTTCTATTTCTTCAAGCGACTTTGCCTTGGTTTCTGGGATGCGTCGCCATACGAAAAGCATTCCTAAGATGCCCAAAAGAGCATAGATCCAGAAAGTGCCCATCTTTCCCAAGGCGTTGATCATATTTAGGAAAGTTGATGTGATGATAAAATTAGAGAGCCAATTGGCACAAGTGGCGATCCCCATCGCCTTTCCCCTAATGTGCAAGGGATAGATTTCTGAATTGATCAGCCAACCTCCAGGTCCGAGACTGTAAGCAAACGATCCGATATAGACAAAGAGGCAGATCATCGCCGCAATGCCGACCAGATGTTTGGGGAAAAGCCCTGGACGCAAACTCAAGCCAAGGAGGATCAAGCTTAAAACCATTCCCGCAAGTCCACATTGCAAGAGAGGTTTACGCCCGACCTTATCAACGAGATAGATCGCCAGAAAGGTCATAACCACGTTGACAATGCCTACCCATGTGGTGGCCAAAAGTGCCGATTTTGCAGAGGTGTATCCAGAAAACTCAAAGATGGTTGGTGCGTAGTAGATGATCGTATTAATTCCAGTGATTTGCTGGATCACGGTTAGACCAACACCCGCAATGACCGCACGACCAACTCTTTTGCTAAAAAGCTCTGAAAAACTTGAACTCCTCGTTTTTCTAAGCTTTTGAATATGCTCAATCTCTAGTTTGGCATCTTGCTTGGTTCCGCGGAAGCGGGTCAAAATGCGGAGCGCCTCTCCCGTTTTCCCTATTTTGGTGAGATAGCGGGGACTTTCGGGAAAAAAGCTCATGATTTTTATTTTTGTTTTTTTTTTTTGTTCAGTGCAGTCTGAAAAAGCAGAGATTACATCACAGGGAGCTTACCATCATGATCACTTTGTCGTCCCAACCT
>JANQSR010000151.1 GCA_028279205.1 Simkania sp. | reverse complement strand
ATCAGACTGTCACGAAACGATTTCCTTATCTTCGCTTTTTGTGCTCCCAGAAATGTTTCTGAACTTCACCATCCCCCTGATATCCCGCTCACTATCATTACTTACGCAGTGGTAATCCTGGATGTTCTAAGGCTTTAAGCATCTCTTCTCGATAATCGTTGTGTATCCTTTGAAGCGGGATCCCTTTGGTACACTAGGTACTTTTACAATAACTTCTTCTTTTACCCTTTGAGTCGAGCCTTCTACAGGGGGCTGATTATGAGATGGATCGGAGGTCGGCTTCTGATTGCCTTTTTTGGTTGGTCGACCAGGTCTAAACTTAGGACGTTTGGGTGTTTTCTTCAGTCTGGCGATTTCATCGCGCAATTCTTGTAGGTGGTCTTGAGCTGGGTAATTTCTTCTGCTTGAGCTTGGATAACCCTTGCTTGCTCTTGGATTACCCTCTTTTGCTCGATGAAACCAATCAGATTTGGATCAAACATTGTTTTTTCGTAACCCTTAGGAAGGGGGGCTATTTGCCTTCTTCCACACTCCTTGCATCGATATTTATAACGCTAGGGTCTAGTGACAAGGGACTTTATTTCTGGGATATCGATCTGATGAAAAGAGTGAAAAGACCTTTCATTGAGATCCCTGCTGCCGCAGTACTGGCACTGACTTATTTTGGAGATCGCAATCCTATCCACATGATCGGAAGGCTTGCGAAAATGTCCTTTATGGCCTTTGACCGCACCACCTTTGAGTTTTTGTTTATTCCTCGAACGGACACTCACTGAACAGATACAATTGATACAGTAAATTGGGTTCAAAATCATGTAATGCTCCCGATTTAGCAAGGTCTTTTTTACGGAGAATCGATGTTGTATTTTGAGAGACCGTTCATAGAACTGTATCATAACATCTCCTGTGTTGTTTAAGATAAATTTTGCATCTATCCTGGGGCTCTGCCGCAGACCCCGCGCATAAAAGGGTTAAAGTAACGTCTGTTTTGCTTTCAAATTTTATCTGTGACACAGTTAAATGAACACTCCCGGGGGTGTAGCCAATCCGATTGGGGGGTAAGGTTTACGGAAAGACTCCTGACTGTATGTCTCACACTCAAGCAGCGATCGGGTAATTTTTTCAATTTTCTGACTCGAACATTCGAAGCCCATCTAAAGGGAGGCCTGGCTCCATCAATCCTAGACAGCTCTTAACTCCCCCCCTTGAACGCGCACTTTCTGTAAACATCCGCTGCTAACCTGTAACAATCGTCGGTCTCTATATTATTTCCATTTCTTAGGTAACTATGGGCTGCTGACTGGTAATAATGGATCGCCTTTCGGTAAGCATTTGCTGCTAATTTGTGAAGATTGGCGGCCTCTTTATTATCTCCATTTTTTTGGTAAGCATCCCCTAATAATCTGAGATAATTGGCTGCTAAATCCGATTTCTCAACCGTTGGTTCTCGATCTGAGCAATCTGTGGAAGTTGCTCTTAGCTCTTCTTTCGTAGCGCAACTCTGTTCAACAAGTGGAACCCATTTGGAAGGGTTGATAGATTGTATAGTACTCATTATAAATGATCTCCTTCTATTGTATTTGATTAATTTTCAGTCAAATTGACATTGTTGAATAAGGAAGGAGTTAAAGTCAATCCCTTTTGGGAAAGAGGTCAATTAATGCTCTCTGGAAAGGCATCCACGATGACCCTGGAGCGAGGATACCAAAAGTCTCTGCCGTTTTCGCTACCGTAACAGAAGAAAATCTGAGATCTTTTCTCTCTGACCCTAAGTCAAACAGCTGTCTGGAAAAAGTAATAGCTTTCTGGTTTGAGTGCTTGCGAAAAGCAAAAAGTAGAGTGCGTCCCATTGTAAGCGTCTAATGAACCCATCTTTTGCTTAAATCACACTATGTCCGTAAGCAAGGAAGTGCTGGATGGAATGAACTTACGTCACGAAGGTTTCCACTTTTTTCACAAGAAAAATCTTGATATTTCATCAGTTTTTGTAATAGAATTGCAGACCGTATTAGAGTTGGTGTGCTGAGAAGAGAACTCTGTATTGTCTCAGACTTTCAAAAGCTTTTCAGCTTAATTAGAAGCTAATCAGCTTAATTAGAAGCTAAATTTTTTCCCCATCTTTATTATAACCTCGGTCGTATGATTCTGGGTGTTTTTTAAAAATAATTTTTAGGTGATGTTTGATGCTTCAACATGTGATTAGCACACTCAACCAATGGGTGTGGAGTTCTCCCCTTTTGATTCTCTTAGTTCTTGTTGGCGGCTACTTGACGTTTCGTATACGTGGTTTGCAATTTCGTCGTTTTTGGTATGCGCACAAATGCGCCTTTACACGTCACGACAACAAAGCCAAAGGGGATATCAGCCATTTTCAGGCTCTTATGACGGCTCTTGCCGCAACGATTGGGATTGGAAGCATTACAGGTGTTGCCACGGCAATCGCAATTGGTGGCTTGGGTTCCCTTTTTTGGATGTGGCTCGTCGCACTTTTGGGAATGGCAACCAAGTATAGCGAGGCCATTTTGGCTGTCAAATACCGATCAGTCGATGAAAGTGGTGAGATGTGTGGTGGTCCCATGTATTACCTCGAAAGGGGGCTCAAAAAGAAATGGCTCGGAAAGCTCTTTGCCCTTTTTGCCGCAATCACGGCTTTGGGCACGGGAAATATGGTTCAATCTAACTCGGTTGCGGATGCCATGCGTCTTTTTAATTTTCCAACGATCTGGACGGGGATTATACTGGTCGTCTGCGTTGGGATTGCCCTGATCGGGGGGATTAAGAGCATCGGCCGCATTTCTGCTTTTTTAGTTCCCGCAATGGCTTGTTTTTACATCACGGCTGGACTTTTGATCATTTTTCTGAATATCAAAGCGGTTCCTTCGGCTTTTGCTTTGATCTTTAAAACTGCTTTCTCTGGTCAGGCAGCGATGGGAGGTTTTGCTGGTTCAACGGTGATGATGGCCATTCAATTTGGGGTTTCTCGTGGCATCTTTTCGAGTGAGGCGGGACTTGGAACCTCATCTATTGCAGCAGCAGCAGCTAAAACCGATACGCCAGGACGTCAGGCTCTCGTTTCGATGTGTAGTGTCTTTTTAACGACAGGAATCGTCTGCACAATTACAGGACTTGTGATAGCCTTATCAGGTCTTTTTGGGACTTTAGATAGTGATGGAAAATTGCTCAACGGTTCCGCACTTGCATCGGAAGCTTTTGATCGGATGATTCCCTACGGGGGACTCATTTTGACAATCGCCATTATCCCTTTTGCTTACTCGACTATATTGGGGTGGGCTTACTACGGAGAGAAAAGTATCGAGTACCTCTTCGGGATTCCCTCTATTAAAGTCTATCGTCTAATCTTCACACTTTTGGTTCTTCCTGGGGCTATTCTTAGTTTGGAATTTGTTTGGGGGTTTTCAAATTTGATGAATGGACTGATGGCTTTTCCAAATCTTGTCGGTCTGTTTTTACTTGCTGGTATTGTTTCAAAAGAGACCAAATCTTTTGAGAAGTTATTAAAGCAAGAGGAGTCTTAAAATAAAATCGAGGTCAAAATGAATGTTATTAACTCAAAACTGTTGATGGAGTGGTTAAATAAGATCAATTCCGTACTCTGGAATCATATCTTAGTCTTTCTTCTCGTAGGTATCGGCTTCATCTTAACCATTAGGTTGAAGGGAATGCAGTTCCGTTACCTATTTTATTCCCTTAAATTGGCATTTACGCGTAAAGATGACCAATCTGAAGGAAATATCAGTCAGTTTCAAGCTTTAATGACAGCCTTGGCAGCGACTGTCGGAATTGCGAGTATTGCTGGCGTTGCCACAGCGATCGTCTCTGGTGGTATGGGAGCGGTCTTCTGGATGTGGGTGATCGCTTTGATCGGGATGGCGACTAAATATGGCGAAGCGCTTCTAGCCCTCAAGTACCGAGTCAAAGATAAAAAAGGGGAAATGCGTGGAGGCCCCATGTATTACATCCGAAGAGGACTCAAATGGAAGTGGTTGGCTGCGGTTTTTGCCTTGGCGGGAACTTTTTCTGCATGTGCTGGTGGAAACCTCATTCAGTCTAATTCAATCGCTGATGCCCTGCGTGTTTTCCACATCACACCCCTCTGGAGCGGACTGATTCTGACATTTTTGACTGGATTGATTCTGATCGGGGGGATTAAAAGCATCGGCCGTTTTTGTGCCGTTTTGGTTCCTGTTATGGCGGGGTTTTATATTCTCGGAGGATTGATCATTATTTTTGCACACATGAGCGCAATTCCCGGTAGTTTGGTGCTTATTGTTAAAAGTGCCTTTTCTGGTCAAGCGGCAATAGGAGGGTTTGCTGGTGCGACCGTGACCGCTGCCTTGCGATTCGGAATCTCGCGCGGCGTTTCATCGAGCGAAGCGGGACTCGGAAGTGGTCCTATAGCGGCGGCTGCAGCCAAAACCGATGTACCAGGAAGACAAGCGTTGATTTCGATGACCACTGTCTTTCTCTCTACCTTGGTTGTTTGTACCATTACGGCTCTTGTCATCTCGGTTACGGGTGTTCTCGGTCGAACTGATGCCAGTGGCACTCTTTTAAACGGCTCTACTCTGATGATGGAAGCGTTCCGTTCCGTGCTTCCTTTCGGAGACTTTATCGTTTTGGTCGGGATTGTTCTCTTTGGGTATTCAACCATCGTCGGATGGTCCTATTACGGAGAGAAATGCATTGAGTATTTGTTAGGAAAGAGAGTCGTTTATCCATACCGGATCTTTTTTTGCTGTTTTGTTTTCTCAGGTGCTCTTATGAGTCTCGATCTGGTCTGGTATCTTGCAGATATGATGAACGGGCTGATGGCTTTGCCAAACTTGATTGGGCTTTTTGCTCTATCTTCAGTTGTGGTCAAAGAGTCTAGCGGGTTCTTTAAAATGATCGATCGGGAGAGAAAAGGGGGGGGGAAAAAAAAAGAGAATAGATTGAGTTCGGTTTTTGGTTAATTTCTTAAATCGCAAAGAGAGAGCAACCTAGCATCAATTGCCTTGATTTCATCTTCAAGTTTTTCGAATTTCTCCTTTGTCTGATCGACCACCTCTCTAGGAGCACGTTTGATAAACTGGGAAAGACTTAATTTCTTTTTTAGTAATTCGGATTGCTCCTTTTTCTTCTTCCTCTCTTTGGCTAGACGCTCTTTTTCTTTGTCCAAGTGTGCGCTGCTCAAAGGGAGGATGAATTTAAGTGAGCCGACCTGTTTGCAAGCAGAAAGTGTGAGTGATGCACGATTTTCCGTTTTGATGGAGCGAATGCGTGCAAGGGGACTAATGACCCTTTGATTCTCCTTGAGCAATTCGATCTCCTCCTCTTTGCCCTCTACAATCAGATCAGTGAGCTCACGAGGGGGAAGGCCTATCTCTGCGCGGATCATGCGGATCTCGTAGACTATTTTGTTTAAAAATTCGAACTTGTCTTCGATCTTTTGGTCGATATCGGATAAGCAAATCACCTGTGGGTAGGGGGCGACTATGCAGGCAGGTGAGCTAAGGGCTTTGATCCCCTCTTGAGTGTAAGGATCTGGATCTGAAAAGTTCAGAGGGGTAAAATGGTTTTTAAGCAGATGAAACACCTCTTCTGTGATAAAGGGGGCAAATGGGTGCATCAACCGAATTGCCGCTAAAAGGATGATGCTCAAAAGCTTTTTCTTATCTTTCCCGTTGCTTGCGCTTTCAGAAAGGGTCGGTTTTGCCATCTCTAAATAGTAGGCGCAAAATTCGTTCCAAAAGAAAAAGTAGCACAGTTTGGCGGCTCGATCAAAGTGATACTCGCTAAAATGGAGGTGCATCTTTTGGATGACTGAGTTGAGTCTGGAAAGGATCCACCGATCTTCAAGCGCGAGAGTTCCAATTCCTTGACTGAACTCTTCCGAGGAGAGGTCAGAGAGGTGCATTAAAACAAAACGGGAGCCGTTCCAGACCTTATTTGTGAAGTGTTTGAACTTTTCAAAACGGCGGAAGTCAAGATCGATTTGCGCCGCATGGGTCGCGCTCGCTCCCAAACTCATCCGCAAAGCGTCTATCCCATATGTGTTGATCACTTGGATCGGATCGATCACATTCCGTTTTGATTTGGACATTTTCTCCCATTTCGAGAAGATCCCTTTTGGTAGAGATTTACCCAAGTCAAACTCTTTTTTCTGGTGAGAATCGACATAGGTAATTTCACCCTCTTCATCTTTTTGCCAATAGGATTTTCCAAAAATAAGCCCCTGTATATTGACCTCAAAAAAAGGAACCCTCTTCATGACATATCGACCCATCATGATCATCCGCGCTACCCAGAAAAAGAGGATATCGTGCCCAGTAATCAATGTTGCATTGGGGTAAAACTTTTTTAGCTGATCGGTTGGGGAGGGCCATCCGAGTGTGCTAAAGGGCCAAAGAGCAGAGGAAAACCAGGTGTCGAGCACATCCTCATCCCGCTTCCATTTGTTTGGTTCAGCTTTCACCTCGGGAGGAAGGTCTCCATCTGCAAAACAGATGATCCTCTCTGGCTGCTCTGTGTGATGCCAGATGGGAATTTGGTGCCCCCACCACAGTTGGCGTGAGATACACCAATCTCGAAGATTTTCGATCCAGTGAAAGTAGGTCTGCTCCCACTGTTTTGGAATGAATTTTACTGCGCCAGAAGTAACCGCTTGGATTAGATCCTCTTTAAAAGGGCTCATCCTTACAAACCACTGTTTTGAAAGATAGGGTTCGATGATCCCTTTTGAGCGGTAGGAAACGCCCACTCGGTTGGTATAAGGCTCAACTTTTTCTAAAAACCCCCCTTTTTTTAAGCTGGCCACAACGAGAGTTCTCGCTTTTTTTACACTAAGCCCTTCAAACTGCAAACCGTTTTCATTAAAGGTTCCATCTGGATTGAGCAAATTAATCAGCTCTAGCTTATGCCGCCTTGCAATCTCGTAATCATTGGGGTCATGAGCAGGAGTTACTTTGACAGCGCCCGTTCCGAATCCTAAGTCAACAGACGAGTCGGCAAGGAGGGGAATTTTTCGACGGGTCAGTGGCAAGATCAACTTTTTACCTACCAATTTTTCATACCGTTTGTCCCCTTTTGCGACAGCCACAGCAACGTCACCAAGCAAAGTTTCAGGGCGCGTAGTTGCAACGGTAATATGCCCTTTTTCCCCTTCTATGGGATATTTCACATGCCACAAATAGGTCTCTTGCTGTTCATATTCAACCTCATCATCTGCTAGAGCTGTTTGCGTGATCGGATCCCAATTAACCAGGTAATCCCCTTGGTAGATCAAACCTTCATCATACATCCTTTTAAAGAGCAAACGGACGGCTCGGTTCGACTCCTCGTCCATGGTGAATCGTTGAAGAGTCCAGTCGCAAGAGCAGCCCAACTGCTTAAGCTGGGAGATGATCTTCTCTTCATGTCGCACCTTCCATTGCCACACATGGTCTAGAAAATCTGTGCGTGTGTACTCTTTGCGCCTTTTGCCCTCTTTTTTCATGAGATATTTTTCGACAACTGTTTGAGTGGAGATCCCCGCGTGGTCTACACCAGGGATCCAAACCGTTTCAAGCCCGCACATACGTTTATACCGTATGATGATATCCTGAAGTGTATCGATGAAAGCATGCCCTATGTGGAGAGCCCCCGTTACATTGGGTGGGGGCAAGATGACGCAGTAAGGGGGTTTGTCTGAGAGGGGGTTTGCCTTAAAAAAGCCTCCCTCTTCCCAAAAAGTATACCATTTGTTC
>JANQSR010000015.1 GCA_028279205.1 Simkania sp. | reverse complement strand
TCCTCTTCGTTTTTTTTTAACTCAACAGTTAAGTCCCCAATCATGGCCTTTAGCTGCCGATTTTCATATTCAAGCATAGCCTCTTTTTTCCCTTTTTTTGGGATATCAAATACTTGATCAACATTGGATAGAAATTGATCACGCCATTGGTAATACAAGGATTGACTGATTTGATACTCATTACAGATCGTGGCAATTGATTTGCCTTTAAGACCGTCGAGCACGACTTTGGTTTTAATTTTTTTATCCCATTTTTTTTGCTTCATAGCTAGGCTCCTTTGCTCCCCTTGCAGTGATTTTTCCTGTAATTTACAAGTTTTTTCATTAATCTAAAATTCAAAAGTTACGGTGTATTTGATAGCAACTTACCACTTTGAAATATTTATCGCAAGAAGTTTTATAAACGGGTATAAAGGAGACGCGGTAACGTCAATCTCTCTTCTATGTTACCGCTTATTGGACTGTTGTGAACTGGCATAATTTTGAAGCGTCTCTTAAAATTACTCCTTGAACAAGGAGAGTCCAATGCACCAGTTTGAACTGGTTTATCTGGAAGATTTGATTAAGCAACAGTTTGTCTGTAAAAACCGTTCTTTCCAATCTATGATTTCTTCGTGTTTCATAAGACCCGCAGCATACACGGCAAAATATTTTAGTTACACCCCCCACCGTGAACGCGTACAAAGATAAAATGTCTTACAAGTTGTACCCTTACCGTGGTTAAATATTAGAAGCCTTTCGCTTTAATGGCAAAAGGGGAATTCTTATCTCCTTTAGGAGATTGAGATGAGAGGATGAGGGCTTGCCATAAAGTTGATTGCAGGGTAAAGTTGTTCAAAACAGGCTGGCATCGCGTGCTCAAACGAATGGAATCGTTCCCCCAATGTTGCTTGAACCTAAACGTATCTACCTATTCCAAATGGAAGAAGTAGTAGTAGCCTGAGCACAGGCCAAAGTTGTCTAAGTAATCATCTAGGGATTGTCCACCCCATTCGTGGGAGCCGCATGAGTGGCAGGTCGTCTTCAGATGTTGGCTTAGAAGCTCATCCCCTTTAGGGGATGGGGAGTGTCACATCGATCTATAACGTCGACCTATGCAAGCAGAAAATCTTCCAGCAAAAGTCAGAGTTCCCCCCCATTCGAAAGAGTCGGAGATGATGGTTCTCGGCAGCATGCTCACCAAAATCAACAGCATGAACATTGCTGCTGATGCCTTGGACAGCAAAGATTTTTACTACGTCGAGCATCAAATCGTTTTCAACGCCTTAAAAACGCTCTTCAAACAGGACAAGCCAGCCGACATCCTTCTTGTTTCTGAGGAATTAAAACGAGCCGATCAGCTTAAAAAGGTCAACGGGATGGCCTATCTGATCACCTTGTCCCAATATGCGGGGACCTCAGCTTATGTCGAAGAGTATGTAGAGCTGATCTTGAGCAAATCGATCTTACGCCGTTTGATCGGCGCGGCTCAAGAGATCGAAAGAGAGGCTCTACAAGAGCCTGCCGACGCTCATGGGTTTCTCGATGACTCTCAAGCCAAGCTCTTCGCGATCAGCCAGACAAAAAACTACCAAGTAGGGGTTCAAGTCAAAGATGTGCTTTCGGGGCTTAAAGCAACCTCTGGCCTTTCCTACCTCAAAGAGCTTGAGGATCGGCAAGCAAACTACCTCGCTCTTCGTGAAAAAGGGGAGGAGGTCTCCCTCTTTACTGGCATTCCAACTGGTTTCCACAATCTCGACAAGATGATCAATGGCCTGGCTCCCTCCAACTTGATCATCTTTGCTGGTCGCCCAGGTATGGGTAAGACAGCACTTGCTCTAAGCATCGCTGCTCACATCTGTTTTAAACAGAGACTCTCGGTTGGCATCTTTTCCCTGGAGATGAGTGCTGAACAGCTGATCCATCGGTTGATTTGCTCAGAGTCAGAAGTAGAATCTAGCAAGATATTAACCGGCTCTATAGAGGGTTCCGATTACCAAAGAGTGCACGCCGCGGTCAAACACATGGAGGCGTGTAACATGATTATTGATGATCAGCCAGGACTTAAAATCAGCGACCTGCGCGCACGTGCACGCCGTCTAAAGGAGGCGTACCAGATCGACCTTCTCATTGTCGATTACCTGCAGCTACTCTCTGGTTCAAGTTCCAACTTTGATGCAAATAACAGACACCTTGAAATCTCTGAAATCTCCCGAATGCTTAAAAACTTAGCAAGAGAGCTTAATATCCCCGTGCTCTGCGGTGCGCAGCTTTCGAGAAAGGTGGAGGATCGGACGGGGAAAAGACCGATGATGAGCGATCTGCGCGAATCCGGATCTATCGAGCAAGATGCGGATATTGTCATGCTTCTCCTTCGCAAAGAGTATTACAATGAAACGGATAGTCCAGGTCTTGGAGAGATTATCATTGGGAAAAATCGTCACGGGAACACGGGGAAGGTCAATTTGACCTACCGGAAAGAGTTTGCGCAGTTTGTCAACTACACGGGTCAAGAGGAGGAAGAGGGGGAAGATTTTATAGGATAAAAGGATCATCATTCGTTTTCAATTTCGGAAAAAACGAATGTTTCGGGATCACAAGCCCTTTTGGGATCCCTTTTGTAAGGAGTATCGCCAATATGGGAATAGGCCTCCTCAAATTTATCTTTTAAGAGCTTTTTAAGCTCTTTGCAATTTAGAGAGTATTTTGCCGCGCTTTTTCCTGCCTTTTCACGTGGCCCTCCTTTTGGCCATTTCTCACTCTTAGGCCATTCCTCTGCTTTAATAAGGGAGAATCCCGATTTCCCAAAGAGAGTCTCCAGGAGCAAACGGTTTGCATAATGGATGTTGATCGCTTTTCTATTTGAACCTTTGAATGTAATACATAGATCTAAAGGGAGATACCCCTTTTCTAATGTAGGATCAAAAGTGCCCGTTCCCCTAAGCAAACGGTGATAGGCCTCTTTTAGATCATTCGGCATAGAGAGCTTATTTAGAGGCAAAAATTTACCTTTCTCTCTATAGGCACTCCTTTCTTGCTCGAGAATCGAGTAAAAAACCTTTTCAACCCATTCTTGATCTTTGATGCTTTTGGCAAAATGGGAGTTTGCATAGACCCTTTTCAAATAATGGATCGTAACTTTTTCTAACCACCTATCCCCCCTTCCTGTGCAAAGAGTTTTTAGATAGATCGCCCCATACGGAGACCCACTCCGAGTGGTGCGGAAATACTCTTTTTCAGAAGGCTCCACCTCTCTCTCCTCGGTGCTTTGCGCCTTTTTATTTCTACCCCGGGTCTTTTTTTGACTCGCTTTTCTAGCTGCACGAAGCGTTTCGTAAACCTTCTCTTCATAATCGTTGTAAGCAATACGCAAGGAGCGAACCCGTCCTTTATAAGAAAAGCTTTCAGCTCGATTCATAATGTGATCAGACATGAAAGAGGCTGAAATAGCTCCAAAAACCAAAAAAAACATCAGAACAAAAGGCAAAAAATTCATTTTGGGACAAACTTTAACCTGTTTGAAGAGTTTAGACGGAAATAAAAAGTTTCCTTTTCACTACTGGGAAATGTCAGCTCTAATAAAAAGAAAAGGGGCAAATCATCCCGATCCCATCGATCTATTTTCTCTAATTTTCCTTGATTGGTTGCGTAGGAAAAGATAAATTTTGCCTCTTTAATTCCTTCCATCAAAATCTCTTCTCTCTCTTTTTTACCCTCCCCTTCAACTCTGAGCACCAAATTTTCCCGACTAAAAAAGAGGTGCGCCGTTGCCTGATCACCAAATCCCTCTTCGAAATCTGCCTTGTTATTAAATGCGAAGGTCAGCTCAAGAGGCACTTTTTTTGACTCCTCGGTTTTAAAAGTTCTCTTTTTAGCCTTGGCAAGAATTCCCCCAAGGCGCGCCTGAACATGCGCTTTGGAGAAGATACGTACCTGCTCTTTTCCCAAATTCTTTTTGAAACGGATCACATCGATCAAATAAGGGAAGAGGAAGGAGAGCAAAACAGAGGCTACGCCTAAGGCAACTAGAACCTCGATCAGCGTCAGAGATCGTTTTTTCACGCTCTCCATCATACACCAAAGGGGGCTCTAGAATCAATTTTGCGAAGAACTCTTCCTTTTTTTATAGGCCATCACCCCCAAGAAAAGAGAAAGACAGAGGAAGAAAAAGAGACCAACTCCATCATCTAAGAGGGGTTTTCTGGAGATGGAAACAACTCCCAAAGCGGCCAAGAGTGCGACCAAAACTCCCATACAAGCATCACCTGCGACAAGACCTGAGGAACAGAGAACTCCCCTTTCGCCTGATCCCTTCTCTTTTGATAGGAGTTTAACAATTGCGCAAATGATCCCCCCAAAAAGAACTGTCGTACTCAAAGAGAGGGGCAGATAGAGCCCAACAGACCAGGCCAAAACGGGCACTCGCATCAAGAAGACGAGAAGACCGAGGACAGCCCCGAAAATGACCAAGATGATGGGTAATTTCTGTGCAATGATTCCATCTGCAATCAGGGTAATCAAGGTTGCTTGTGGTGCAGGCAGCTGCTCACTTCCAAAACCGTAGGAATCGTTCAAGAGGTAGAGAACAAATCCGATTCCAACTGATGGCAATATCAACCCTAAAATTTCAGCAAGCTGTAGGGAGCGTGGCGTTGCTCCCAGGAGGAACCCCGTATTGAGATCTTGAGCAGTGGTTGATCCTGTGCTGATGGCAATATTGACGACCGCGCTCATGGTAATTGCTCCCAGCAGGTAAAGCCTATCGGTCCAGCCAATCCCGACCAAGATCAAACAGGTGATCAAAAGAGTCGTGATGGTCACGCCAGAAACGGGACTTGAAGAGCTGCCCACAATCCCCACGGTGATTGAGATGACCGCCACGAAGAAGAACCCTAGAATGACCAAGACAAGAATCGTGATAATATTGAGGTGGAATCCAGGGTAAAGCCAAAAAAACAAGACAATCGCAATTGATCCTAAAAGCAGATAAAAAAGGGGGATATCCCGCTCGGTACGCACGCCGCTCTCTTTCTCTCTTTTCCCGAAGAGATTAAAGAGCTCTTTAAACATTTCAACAATTGTTTTTCGGATGACAGGAAGGATTTTAAAAAGAGCCGATAGTCCGCCGAAGGCAATGGCTCCCGCACCAATATAGCGGATATAATTAGACCAAATGGCATCGGCCGCCATCTCACTGATTGGAATGGTGGAGGGGAACACAATGGCTCCACCCTGCCCAAATGTTTTGATGAGGGGAATCAAAACAAGCCATCCAAACCCACCACCAGCGAAGAGAACCGCCGCGGTACGTGGTCCGATAATGTAGCCCACCCCCAAAAGGGAAGGGGCACCTTCTAAGCTAACCTCAGCATTTGCGTATTTTTTAATGATCAAGCCAATTGTCTCATTCCACAGGTAAAACAGACCAATAAATGCCCTATAAGCAGCCCCTGCAAGAAAGCCCCAAATAGCGAGCGCGGCGTTGGGGTGCCCTTCACGCCCCGCTTTTAAAATTTCTGCGCAAGCGGTTCCTTCCGGAAAGGGGAGAGTGCCGTGTTCTTGCACGATAATGTAGCGTCGCATCGGAATCATGAATAGCACACCCAAAATTCCTCCCAGAAAGGCGATCAAAAAGATATTCAGAATGGGGGGTCTTTCTCCAAGCAAGAAGAGAGCGGGGATCGTGAAAACCGATCCCGCTGCAATCGCCTCTCCAATCGCTGCCATCGTTTGAACGACGTTGTTTTCCAAAATGGTCACTTTTTTGCAAAAGATACGCAAAACCGACATCGAGATCACAGCTGCAGGAACAGAAGCGGAGATGGTCATTCCAACTTTAAGCCCGAGGTAGGCGTTCCCGACAGCAAAAAAAACGGCAAGAATTAGGCCTAAAACGGTCGCGCGAAAAGAAAACTCTCTTTGATTTTCTTTAGGATCAACAAAAGGGCGAAACGGCTCTGGGTCCTTTTTCATAACAAATAAGTGGCAAAGGTCTTTAAAAAAAACATATCACTCGTCCACTCTATTTGATCATCTCTTTTTTAAGCAACAGAATATTATCTCTTTTCCTTCTCACCTGCAAGAATGAAGCCATACTCAGCTTTTTGAAATGCGCTAGCCACACCACACTTCGCTTCGGGATGTTTGAGGAAACAGATTTTGAAGCGGAGCTTTCTTAGACTTCCTACTTTGCATTTTGTGTAAAGGTGGTAGTGCCAGAAGAGCTTTTCCTTTCCAAGGCTTCCGAGGTCGAACGTAATCGGCTTCGGTTTTTCGGGGTAGGTCGCGTTCACAGATTTTTGCGAAATCTTTTCTAAGACGTGGTTTTCATTGAGATTTTCACAAACTTGATAAAAAAGCTCTTCGACTCTCCTCTCTTTCTCCAATTTGAGAAGCTCTTCTTTCTGTTTGTTCAGATAGAGAGCGATCCCACGCACAAGGGGAGGAGAAACAAGAGAGACAAGAGCAATAGCGATAAAAAGCTCTAACAAGACAAATGTACGTTTTTTCACCAAACTCTTCTTGATATTTCAGGCTCATTTTAACCTTTGGGATCATATTTCGCAAAAGTTCTCTCTGAAAGAGAGAACTATAATATAATAGGAAAGTCTTTAGGGATTTTCTTTTAAGGCCATCTTTTGCAAAAATAAGGAGAGGGAATCGCTACTTGCGAAGTGGAGATTTAATGCGTATTTGGGCTCTTGCGGATCTTCATCTGGCTCTTTCCGTTCCAGAAAAAAGTATGGAAGTGTTTGGCTCTTCCTGGAAGGAGTATGTCAAACGGATCGAAGAAAACTGGAGCAGACAGGTTGGAAAGGGGGATCTGGTCTTATTGCCTGGGGATATTTCGTGGGCAAGCCATTTAGATGAAGCGTTGATCGATCTGCGTTGGATCGACCAGCTTGCTGGTACCAAAGTGATTCTCAAGGGGAATCACGATTATTGGTGGCCTTCAAATAAGCAATTAAGAGAGAGACTTCCCCCCTCTATTCAGTTTGTCCACAACACCGTTTTTAACTGGAATGGTGTTTCGGTCGGGGGGACTCGTTTGTGGGACTCTGATGAGTACAGCTTCGAGCCTATCATCGAAGAGGTAAAGACCTCCTTAGTGGGGAAAAAGAGAGAAGAGAATTCTTTCGGGCAAGAGCAGCAAAATATGAAAATTTTTGAAAGAGAGCTCAATCGGCTTGAAATCAGTCTAAAGCAGCTCGATCAAAAAGCTCGTCTTCGGATCGCAATGACACATTACCCCCCAATTGGTCTTGATTTAGAAGATTCGCGTGCATCAAGAATTTTGGAAAAACACAGAGTAGATATTTGTGTCTTTGGTCATCTCCATAATGTAAAAATGGGCGGATCAATTTTTGGAAGAAAGAATCAAATCTTGTACCTCCTCGTCTCCGCTGACTATTTAAATTTTTCCCCCCTAAATCTTGGGTAAATCACAGTTATCTATTTTGCTTCCGTCTGACCGCCCCTTAAAAACCCTCTTTGCGCACCTCGATCGTTTTTCCGCTGATGCGCTCTGTTTGCAACACTTGAACGATTTTTTGCGCAACGCTTTGAGCAGAGAGAAGCGTGATGGGATCCTCCTTGGGAAAATTTTTAAGGCGCATAGGTGTGCGCGTTCTTTGAGGCACCATCACATTGATCATCAGATCAGGATGCTCTTTTGCAAGCCCTTGAGTGAAGTTAACGATGGCCGCTTTCACAGCTGCGTAGATGGCGTAATCTTTTCTTCCATATGAAAAAGAGGAAGAAGAAAGGTTGAGAATATGCCCCCCCTTTTTCAGAGCCACGCAGTGGCAGCTATACAAAAACGTATGTAAATTGATATGAACTAATTGGTCGATCTCTTGTGATGAGAGCTCATTGAAAGGTTTTATGACGAGGCGGCCTACACAATTAATGAGACCATCTATTAGGCCATGCTGGTCTCGGATTTCTTTAAACGTACTCGAAACGCGTTGAAAATGGGTCAAATCAACGGGGAATTCAGAAGAGGATCTGGATATGATCACCGTTTTAGCCCCTTTTTGTTTTAAAAGAGTGGCAAGTGATCTGCCAATCCCACCCGTTCCACCAGTAATTGCGTAAACTTTCCCTTCAAGTGAAGGGGAGTCATCCGTAAGATCGCATTGCAAATGGAGTAGCTGCTCGGCCAAAGAAAGGTCAAAAGGATTTGTGATTTTGATGTTTGTTGGGGATCCAGGAACAATATGAACAGAGCCTCCTAATTTTAAAACAAGGCCACAGTCATCCGATGCGGTTTGAACGCTTGTTTGCTCATGCGCCTTTAAAATGAGTGGGTAGGAAAAGCTCTGAGGGGTCTGCCCGAGCAAGCAATGGTCTCTTTCGGGAATCTCGGTCACACGGTCATCCGATTCGGAGTAGACAACCGTATCG
>JANQSR010000112.1 GCA_028279205.1 Simkania sp. | reverse complement strand
AAGAACCCTAAAAAAATTTGAGATGGCTTGCTGAAACTTGCAAAATTAGGCCTTCAGGAACGATTGCTTAAAAAAATTTTTATAATGTCCTGGGCCCTGCCTAATTTGAGAATAACCTTGAGAAAAATTCATTCGCCCTATAGATTTGTTCTCTGCTTAAGGGGGCGCATAGCTCAGCTGGTAGAGCTCCTGTTTTACACACAGGCGGTCATAGGTTCGAGTCCTGTTGCGCCCATCCTGTTTAAGGATTTTAAGCATTTTTTGTGCGAGAGTAGTTCAATCGGCTAGAGCACCAGCCTGTCACGCTGGAAGTTGCGGGTTCGAGTCCCGTCTCTCGCGTCACCCCTTCTTTTCCCAATTAAAAGCTCTTTGCTTTACTTTTGGAGCTGAAAATTTTAAACTATCCCAAATTTAACAAACGCGATCTCCATGGCAATTTCTCATCGATCTTTTCGCACGCGAAAACAAATGCTCCTTTCCCATATTTATATCGCTTTGGGAGCCTTTCTTTCAGCATTTGCAATCCACTCTTTCTTGATCCCCAATTACCTGATTGACGGAGGGGTCATTGGCATTGCAATGATCTTGATCAAGCTCACCTCGAACTCTTTATTCCCCTTCTATTTTTTGTGCTTGACGCTCCCCTTCATCTTCCTCTCCTATTTATATATCCGGCGGACATTTTTCATTCAAATGATGATCGCCGTTCTTTTCTTCACCCTCTTTCTTTTCGTTCTCGGATCGGCTCCCGTTTTCGAGGAGCTGTATGAACTAGAAGTCATCCTCATTGGGGGAACCTTCTTGGGGGTAGGCACAGGCCTTATCATTCGAGCTGGGGGGTGTTTGGATGGCAGCGAAATTCTAGCCATCATCATCAGCCGAAGAAAAGGGTTTACAGTAGGTCAGGTGATCTTCTTCATTAATCTCTTTATCTTCGCCATCTACGGTTGGATTTTTGTCGATTGGCATGTTGCTTTCCGCTCCCTTCTAACCTACCTGGTCGCATTTAAGATCATGGATATCGTCATTGTCGGTCTCGACGAGCTAAAATCTGTGACCATTATTTCGCAAAAACCCAAAGAGGTTGGAGAGGCTATCATGCATGAGCTTGGCCTTGGGCTAACAATCATGTATGGACGGGGAGGTTACACAGGTGATGCAAGAGAGATCCTTCTTGTGATTGTCGAACGCCTTGATTTGTCTGACCTCAAAGAGATTGTATTAAATGAAGATCCCACAGCCTTCATGGCTGTTGAAACTCTTCATGAGGTGGTTGGTAAGCACACAAAAGTTCCCACTCAAAAGCAACAAGTTGGCAGAAAAAAAAGAAAAAAAACCAAAGGACACAGGCAAAAAACTTCAAAGGGCGACGCCACCTAACTTCTCCTTGCTTAAAACCGGTCTCTTAGTTTAATTTTTCCAAGTTACATGGATATTCATTTATTTAACGAAATCAAACGCAATATCGCCTTTGCACTAAAGGAGGATCAGGTTAAACAGGATCTGACTTCTAAATCCTGCTTTTCTGAGCTCATGCAAGCAAGTGGCAAGCTGATCCTCAAAGAGAGGGCGGTTTTGGCTGGTCTGATCTTTCTCCCTTTGATCTGTGAAGCTGTTGATCCTGAAATAGAGCTAAACATTTTGAAAGAGGAAGGGGAGCGCGCAGAGAGTGATGATCTGCTTGCCACCATGAGAGGCTCGATCAACTCTTTGATGGCACTCGAACGGGTCGCCCTTAATTTTTTGCAGCATGCCACTGGAATCGCCACAACAGTTGCCTCCTACGTATTTGCCGTTCAAGGAAAGTGTGACATTTTGGATACGCGTAAGACAATGCCTGGACACCGTCTGCTGCAAAAATATGCTGTCCGCATTGGGGGAGGGAAGAATCACCGCCTTCACCTATCTGACCAGATTCTCATCAAAGATAACCACCTGCAACACCTCAAAAAAACCTGTGAAAACCCTATCCAGGAGAGTATTGAAAGGGCGAAAGCGATCTATCCAAAAAAGCAGATTCAGATCGAGGTGGCAGACTTAAAAGAGTTTAGACAGGCATTAAAAGTTGCTCCAGATAAAATTTTGCTCGACAATATGCCTATCTTGGATGTGAAAAAAGCCGTGGACTTGGGGGCAAAAAAGGTTTATCTAGAAGCATCTGGGGGGATTGATTTAACAAACGTCCGCTCTTATGCCGATACTGGTGTCGATGCAATCTCAATTGGAAAATTGACCCATTCGGTTACATCTGTCGATATGAGTCTGGAAATTTAGCTGCTTTCTAGACCGCCTAAAGCAAGGAGATATTGGATGAGTTCAACACCCAAAAAACTTATTTTTGCGGAAAAAGCGCGGTGTAAATTACAGAAAGGGGTGGAGAAGTTCACCGATGCTATTGCCCTTGATTTTGGTCCTAAGGGAAAAAAAGGGAGAGCCAAGAAGATCGATCTCAAAGATCCTCACATGAAGATGGGCGTTTTGATGGCAAAAGAGACGGCTAGAAGAATCAAAGAAAGATCTGGCGGTGGTGTCGCTACGGGGATGATCCTTTTGCGCTCTCTTGTTAAGGAGGGGCTCAAAAAGATTGCGAGCGGTGTCAATCCCGAAAGATTAAAACAGGAGGTAGAAAAGGGCGTTCAGAAACTCCTTTGCACAATGGATCACCTTTCTATGCCAGTTCAAGAGAGTACGAGCATCGAAAGGATCGCCATGAACTTATGCCAAGACAAAGAGGTTGCGCATCTCATTTCTAAAGCTTTTGAATGGGTTGGCAAATCAGGCGTTATCACGGTTGAAGAGAGCGAGGGATCGACAAGCGACGTTGAGATGGTCAAGGGGGTGCAACTCGGCTTTGGTTATCTAAGCCCTTATTTTTGCACAAATAGTGAAAAAATGGTCTTTGAAGGGAAAAAAGTGGCTCTTCTGATCACTGACCGAAAGATTTTAGCCATCCAAGAGATCCTGCCCCTTTTGCAAGCCGTAAGCTATAGAGAAACCTCTCTACTCATCATCGCAAAAGAGATTGACAAAGATATCCTTTCAACGTTGATCTTGAGCAAACTGCATAACAGTGTGAAGGTGGTCGCGATTGAAGTGCCGAGCCTCGATAACCAGGCGAAAGGGTTGCTAGAAGAGATCGCCACTCTGACGGGTGCATCGATCGTATGCAAAAAAAAGGGGATGCGCCTAAAAGATGCAGGCATTGAGGTGCTTGGACAGATAGAAAGGCTTAAAATTGACAAACATTCGACGATGATTATCGATAATCGATCTCGAAAAAAGGATGAAAAGGAAAGAGTGGACAAGTGGAAAGTTGCCATAATCCACGTAGGAGCTTTGACCAAGTCGGAGATGCATCAAAAAAAACAAACGGTTGAAAAGAGTCTAAACACCCTATATGCAGTGCAAGAAAAAGGGTTTGTCCCAGGCGGCGGCATTGCTTTTCTAAGAGCTTGTCAGATGGTTGATCCAACGACTCTTTTCCCAGATGAAAAAATGGGATTCGAAGTGGTTTTTAAAGCCTGCATGGCACCTTTTAGACAGCTTGTTGAAAATTGCGGAAAAGATAGCTCAATTTATCTAGAAGAGGTTTTACCCCAAGAAAAAAGTGTGGGATTTAACGTTTTAACAGAAAGGGTTGAAGATCTCGTCAAATCAAGTATCATTGACCCAACAAAAACTGTGAAAAATGCGCTCACACTTGCAACATCGACAGCAGGTATGATTTTCCTTTCGGAAGTCTTGATCGCAGATACAACTGAAAAAGAAGAGAAATCCCGTTAAATGAAGAGAGTAGCTGTTATTTGCGCCAAAGGTTTGGGCGATGCTCTTGTGATGATGATAGTCGCTCACCACATGAGAAAAGCCAACCACCACGTGACCTTTTTTCACAATCAATTTGAGGAGCTCCCTTTGCTTTTTCAAGGTTTGTCGACTTGCCCCCACCCTCACTTTGAAGCTTCTGAAGCGCATTTAAGCGAATTTGATCAGGTCGTGATCCAAAACGATGGCTCAAAAAGGGCAAAACTTCTCGATAAAATAAGACGAAAAGGGGAAAGAAATCACTGGATTTTCTTTTGTCCCACACCTTCAAAACTCTTTCGAGAAGGGGACTTTCTCTTTGACTCTAACCAATCTATGGTCACAAACATCTGCTTGGGATGTAAAAAAGCTCTCCATCTAAAGATAACTACAAAGAAGAACGGCCTCCTTCTTCCCCAAAATAGTCTTCACCGGAAAGATCAGAAACGGATTGTGATCCACCCTACGAGCAGCGATCCCAAACGGAACTGGCGCCGATCTCAATTTTTCATCCTCGCTGAGTACCTAAGAGAAAAAGGGTATACCATCAGCTTTTCACTCAGCCCAAAAGAGAGACCCAAGTGGCTTGATGTCGAAAAACGGGGCTTTCTTCTTCCCAGGTTTGCCAACTTAAGCGAGCTTTCTGCTCACCTATACGAGTCGGGCTTTTTTATTGGGAATGATTCGGGAACAGGACATCTCGCTTCAAACCTAGGGATTCCCACTTTGACCATCACGGGCAATCCCAAATGGGTGAGGATGTGGCGGCCAGGCTGGGGGTTTGGAATGATCGTCGCACCCCCTTTCCCATTGCCTAATTTTAAATGGATCGGGCTGACAATCAGAAAGAACTTTTGGCAATACTTTCTAACGACTCAGCGCGTCATTCAATCTTTCCATAAGCTAGAGCAATCGATCTTATGAAAGCAGCAATCGTTTGTTCAAAAGGAATGGGGGATGGCCTCTTGATGATGGTCGCCTCTCACCGTCTATTTTCAAGAGGGTATAGGGTCACCACTTATCACAACTTACTTCCCCAAATGAGCGAATGGTTTCCCGACCATCATTTGAAGAAAAGAGAGACTTTAACCCCTCTAGAAAAGGGATTAAACCGTTACGATCTCATCATCTTGCAGTATGAAGAGACCCCCTTCGCAAGCCGAATTATCGATCTTTACAGAAAGGGTCGGCTTCATAATCTGAGTATCTTCTATTCAAAATATGAGAAAAAAAACCATCCAAAACTCACTTCCTGGGATCGCATTTTCGATCCATCGAAGCCGATGGTAGACAATATTGCAGAAGCTGTTGCCTCCCTTTTGCAATGCACACAAGTTTCTAAAAACAACGGACTCGTTGTCCCACAAGATTTAAAACAGGGGTGCTACTCCAAACGGGTCGTGATCTATATGCGTACTAGCAAGGCTCGAAGGTTGATCAAACTTGCACATCTACTTGAAAAAAAAGGGTATCAAGTCTCTTTTATCACCAGTTCAAAAGAGTCTCTTAGTCCAAACTTGAAGTTATCAAACAGCTTTCCACTCCACTCATTACCTATTTTAAGACAGATCGCCGCCTATATCTATGAATCTATCTTTTTCATCGACGGTGGTGAGTCTGGCATTGGCCACCTGGCCTCTAATTTGCATATTCCCACCCTGATTGTCCGCTCTTGCCGCAGTCAGGCACATCTTTGGCAACCTGGTTGGTTCACAGGGAGTGTCGTGACCCCCTCCCCTCTTTTCTCTTTTTTCACAAAGCTCTGCTTGCTCAAAAAAAGAGGGGAATGCCCCCTTTCACCCAAGCGGATTTTGCACGCCTTCGAATCAGTGACTACTTGCCCCCCATGAATAAGGGGACTTCTAGGGACTGATACCCAAACCATCTAGCCCGAGGGTTGCGATTAGTATGAAGGGAAGAATTTATCAAACAGTGGGAGTTGGCTCTGTTTCTGCAAAAGAGGGTGTCTCGACAGCCTTTTTCTCTTTCTTCAGGAGACTCTTATTGAGGTAAAGGACAGAATAACTCCAAAAGGCAATCATTCCGACGAGAACAGGGAGAAGATAGGTAGAAACTGAGATAACCGATGATGTTCCCGCAAGGTAGAAGATGATAATGTGGTAAAAGGAGGAGCTCGTTTTGCCAAATCTAGATCCAATCACATCAACTGCTGCTTTCCCTTTTATCTTAGACTCTGCGTCAAGAGGGATATAGGCCATCTCCTTTGTAGGGTCAAAGAATGAGTATTTCATAGTCTTGCAGAAAACAGAGTGGAAAGCTCCGACAAATGAGAGGATCGCCAAGTAATAGGATCCAATGTAGCCTCGGAAAATCGATAAGAGGAAGAACAGGGCTCCTACTATACCTATGGACAAAGGAACAAGCTGTGCGTTGAAATGCCAGCCACGCCTCCTTATCATACCACCACTTAAGAAAAGAACAACCGCGAGTGATGATATGCCGACCATTGTGTAGGTTCTCGCAATGTAAATTTGAAATTCAGCAGTTGAAGAGCAGTACTTTTTGAGATAAGCCTTCCAGGTTATTTCAACGATGTTGATTGCAAAACCACACCCCACGACAAGTACAGCAATCGCCAAGAGATGCCTAGAAGTGAAGATATGTTTGATGCTCTTTCCAAGGGAGAGTCTATTTTTCTCTTTGAGTATTTGCCCTTTGACACCCCCAACGCCAGAACTCTGTTCATTTAGAGCAGAGCGATTCGCCCAATAGTAGTTGATAATGATGAGCACACCAGCAATGGAGACATAGGTGAGAGCCGCTTGGAGTGTGAACATGTAACTTTGTCCGAAATATTTCCTTGCGTAATAGTTGATCAGTGGGCCTGCTGTGATCATGGCTAGATCGCCAGCCGCAATAAAAAGAGTGTAGGTTCTCTTGGCCTCTTTCATCGTACAGATTTGATTGACAAAGCCCCAATATAGAATAAAGATAACAATCTGTCCCCAGAGCTCTGCACTGACAAAGAAGAGGGAGTGAGCCCAATAGCGGTAGACAGCGATCCAGTTAGCCCACTTGGATCCCAAGCGACTCACCAACAAATCAGCAGACTGATTTGGAGTAAATCTGTCTAGGTTTGGATAGAGAACAAACCCGTAAACAAGGAGAAATAATAGGAAGAAGCAGATGATGCTGTAAAAGAGTGTCGATTTCTTAAAATGGTTCGTGAGTTTGAAATAGAGGAGCACAGAAAGGATCGAGAGGGGGAAAACGACAGAGCTCTTTAAAACGGGAACGACCTCAGCACCCGAATGTTTGGCAGTGACGACCAAAGCATCTTTGAGGCTGTATAAGATACAGTAAACAAAAGAAACTAAGAATTTAAGTAAAGCAATGGGAAGGAACTTTTTTAACTCAGAAGAGTAAATAGGGAAAAGCTTTTGGATCCAGGAAGACTTTTTAAATTCAGAGACAAAATCACTCATGATCTGCTATTTTGAATCCTGATTCTAACATGGAAGAATCAAAGATGCAACATAAAAAGCAAATTGTAAAGAGGTAAACATAGAACGCCGTTAGGCTAGCCTATTAGAAATATTTTTTTAATTCAAGAATAAAAAAACTGTACGCGTTCAAGGGGGGGAGTTAGGAGCTGTCTAGGATTGATGGAGCCAGGCCTCCCTTTAGATGGGCTTCGAATGTTCGAGTCAGAAAGTTGAACA
>JANQSR010000097.1 GCA_028279205.1 Simkania sp. | reverse complement strand
ACCTTGTTTGTAGAGCTATTAAGCATTTTAGGTTAAAGACGGGTCTTCTTTTTCCCGTCAGCGTTCATATTGAAAAACAGATTCCTATTGGGGGGGGGTTTGGAGGGGGAAGTAGCAATGCATCCACAATTTTATGGGCGCTCAACCTTTTTTGTGGAAACCCTTTTGGAGAAGAGATACTCCAGAAATGGGCCGCAGAAATCTCTTCTGATTCTCCTTTTTTTTTCTCTTCAGGAAGAGCTTATGCGACTGGGAGGGGAGAGCAGATTAGAAGCCTTCCTCCAATCAAGCAGAAACTCTATCTAGCCATTTGCAAACGCAGCCTCTCATCATCGCTTATCTATCAAAACTGTCAACCGCGCTCTTGCTCTTCTCACTCTTTTTTAGAGAGGTTTAACAACACCCCAACCTATGTAAATGATCTCGAAAAAAGCGCCTTTTCCCTTTGCAAAGAGCTCAGTACTCTTAAGCGGGCTCTTCTGAACTTGGGGTTTGAAACAGTTTCAATGACGGGTAGCGGAAGCGGTTTTTTCTGTCTGGGGTCTCTTCGAGACCCAAGATTACCTGGAGTTAAATTTATTCCAGTTACTTTTCTCGCACGGGAAGAAAATGGGTGGTACACCCCCAGCAATCAGATCGATCCTAATTAAAACTTGGTACTATTATGAGTATTAACACTATTAACTATGAAACCAGTCAAACAACAACTCCTCAGCATAAAACCCCTGAAGAAACAAGAACCTCTGGACAGACAAATTTTTCAGGATGGTTTGGAGGACATGGTAATGAATCGTCTAATGTGTTGTCTATAACATCTAATGAGAGGCGAGTGTGGGAAGATAAATCTGAAGAAATAGATTTTTCTATCCAAGAAATTTTTGATGCCAATTGTTTTAAATTTCCAGACCTGTCCATTATGATGACAGACGGTCTGAACTATCAAGAACCCTTTCTTGAGCCAGCGGTCACACCCATGCAAACCGAACCGAAGCTCTGGTCTATCAGCGATGAAGAATGGGCTCTTATCGAACCTTTGTTAAGCAAAGAGGGTGAAAGAACCCTAAACCATAGACCTTCAAAACCTCGAGAAGCTCTAAATTCGCTTCTTTTTATTTTAATAAATGGGGGCCTTAATATTCCCCTTCCAAAAAATTCGGATTTTTCCTCAAAAGTGACAGTTTACCAGTATTGCCTTACTTGGCGAAAGGATAAACTCTTTGAGAAAGTTTTGGCTATACTGGAGAAAGAGTCTCGAGAGCCGCTGAAATCCTATTATCGAAAACTACTTAAAAACCTTCAGAAAGGCCCAAATTCAAAGGCTCATCCGCGATTCATTCACGACTTAAAGCTAAGTTCAGTCCAAGGATTGACGTTTCAAGGAGTCACTGATAAGCAGTGGAACCTTGTTAAGCCTTTATTAAGCAACAAACCAGATCACCGTTCTACTCTAAATTCGATCTTTTCGATTTTAATAAACGGGATTTTTAGCCCTGCAAGTCGCGATTTAGCCGAAAAAAGGGAGTTTGACGAATATCTTGCCCTTTGGGAAAGGGATGGGACTCTTAAAAACGTTCTGATTCAACTCATCGAAGGATCTAAGGATAGGTTACAGTCAGATTATCGAAAGATGTTGAGCCACTTGCAGAAAA